>JAAEZV010000514.1 GCA_018222695.1 Gammaproteobacteria bacterium | reverse complement strand
CCCTTTGGGATCGCACACTACAGCTTCGAGGGACGACCGCTCATGGTGAGCCGCACCGGCTTTACTGGTGATCTCGGATACGAGGTTTGGGTTCCACCTGAGTCAGCAGAGGCACTATGGGACCAACTCTTTGAGCTCGGGCGCGACTACCTGATCAAACCCATTGGCTCGCATGCGCTGGAGCTTGCGCGGATTGAGGCGGGCTTCTTGCAGGCCAATGTTGATTTCATGCCCGCCGAAGAAGTCGTGCGTGTCGGACGCACCCGCAGCCCCTTTGAGCTGGGGTTGGGGTGGCTGGTGGACTTTAAAAAGCCCCTCTTCAACGGCCGCTCGGCGCTGCTCAAAGAGCAGGAAAAGGGCTCTCGATATCGCTTTGCGATGCTGGATGTCGAGGGCAACAAACCTGCGGAGCATTCCTTCATTCTGAAAGGCGACAAGCAGGTGGGCACCGTGACGTCCGCTGCCTGGTGCCCAACGGCAAAGGCGAATGTTGCCTATGCACAGATCGAGATGCCCCACGGCGCCGTAGGAGATGAACTGGTTGCGGAAATCTACTATCAGCGTGAGCTGCACTGGACCCGTTTACTGGCGCCCTGCAAGGTGATTGACGCACCGATTTTCAAGTCACCCAAGCGTTGGCAGACGCCCGCGCCACCCCATTGATCGATCGATTTCTCTGAGAGACGCCATGAATGCCATCGCGACTTCCGTAGATGATTCCTTCCAGCGCATGCGCGACAAGCTGGACGCAGAGAAGCTGCGCCCGCATCACGCCATGGACCCCTACTTCTATCGCTCCCATCTGGTGCACGAGCAAGAACTCGAGCACCTGATTTTCAAGAGCTGGATTTACGCGCTACACGCAAGCGAAATCCCCACAGCCGGTGACTACCAGCTCGTCGAAATTGGTGAGGACTCGATCATCGTCGCGCGCACCGAGACCGGCGATATCCGGGCCATGCACAATATCTGTCGCCACCGCGGCGCTCGGGTTTGTGAAGAGCTGAGCGGTAACCGAAAGACCTACGTCTGCCCTTACCACGGGTGGGTCTACAACGTGGATGGCTCACTCAAGGCCGCCCGCGAGACCCACGTCATGCCGGACTTTGACGCCGCCGCACACGGCCTGAAGCCCGTGAAGTGCGTGACCTATATGGGGCTAGTGTTTATCAACTGTGATCCCAATGCCGGTGATCTGGTGGCGTCGCTCGAGAATATTCGTGACCCGCTGGGCGCCTATGATCTCGAGCAAGCCAAGGTCGCGCACCGAAAGACTTACCGGGTCGAGGCGAACTGGAAGCTGGCGATTGAGAATTATTTAGAGTGCTATCACTGCGCCACCTCACACCGCGCCTACGCCAAAATGCACACATTGAAGGATCTCGACGAAAAATCGGCACCCGTTGTCGCCAAGATGCTGGAGAACGCCGACGAGATTACGGGCATCCCGGGGATCTCCAAAACCCACACCGAGATCTATCTGGATGCACCGAGCTTCGGCGCCTGCGCGCATACCATGCGCTACGGGTTATTCGAGGGGTATGT
>JAAEZV010000044.1 GCA_018222695.1 Gammaproteobacteria bacterium | reverse complement strand
CAGGACGAGGGGCTGCTCAATGCGTTCGCTAACGAGCTGGATGTGCACAGCGCCACTGCTGCCGAAGTGTTCGGGGTTGCGCTGGGTGACGTCTCCGGAGACCAGCGTCGTAAGGCGAAAGCGATTAATTTTGGCCTCATCTACGGTATGTCGGCCTTTGGGCTGGCCAAGCAGTTGGGTCTGGGCAGGAGTGAAGCGCAGGAGTACATCGATCTGTACTTTGCTCGATACCCCGGGGTGGCGGATTACATGGCGCGGACCCGAGCGCTCGCCCACGACACCGGGTATGTGGAGACGCTGAAGGGCCGCCGCCTCTACTTGCCTGAGATCAACGCCAAGAATCGACAGCGGCAACAAGCTGCTGAACGCACAGCAATCAACGCGCCCATGCAGGGTACCGCCGCGGATATGATCAAGATGGCCATGTTGGCGGTTGATGACTGGCTGGCAGGCTCAAGTATCGATGCACGAATGATCATGCAGGTGCATGACGAACTGGTGTTCGAGGTCGAGATGGGTGCGGTGGATGAGCTATGCGAGACCGTGGGGCGGCTGATGTCAGAGGTGGGTTTGCTCGATGTACCGTTGCTCGTAGAGGCAGGCACGGGCGATAACTGGGATGAAGCCCACTGATTGGCCTCACTCTGCTTCGGGAGTTTCCGGTGGTGGATCCATGACGGATTCGTCGGTGAGCCAGCGGTTGATCTGTTTACCCAGCTCGTTGATACCCTGACGCTTCAGAGACGAAAAACACTGCACGCTGACGAGCTCGGCATGGGCGGCGAGCTCGCTCCGAACAGACAGCAGCGTATTTTGTGCGGGGCCGCGTTTCAGTTTGTCGGCTTTGGTGAGCAGGATATGGACGGGCATGCTGGCGGCGACGGCCCAGCCCAGCATCTGCTTATCCGCGTCGGTCAGTGGGTGCCTAATATCCATCAGCATCACCAGGCCACGTAGGCTTTCCCGGTATTGCAGGTAGCGTTCCAGCTGCTGATTCCATTTTTTTTTGACCGCCAGCGGCACTTTGGCAAAACCATAGCCCGGCAGGTCAACGAGCCTCTGGCTGTCACTGAGGGCGAAAAAATTGATGAGCTGCGTGCGGCCCGGGGTACGCGAGGTCCGCGCCAGCTTTCCTTGCTCCGTTAAGGCATTGATTGCGCTGGATTTTCCAGAGTTGGACCTGCCCGCGAATGCCACCTCCCAGCCAGCGTCGGGCGGTGCGTTTTCAACCGCGCTGGCGCTTTGTAAAAACGCGGCGTGGCGGAAATTCACGGGGCTGGGGGCGGCGCTAATGTCGGTCATTTTGCGATTTGTGCCAAGACACGGAACGTCTATAATGCCACGCTCTTCGGGGCACCATGCCCGAAATACCTGAGTGATTTTTGACAATGTGCGTCACCCGTGACGTCGCCAAGCCTGACACAACGCAAACGCAGTCCTTAGAGAATGCGTTGACCTGCCGCCACGGGGCAGCACAAAAGATCGAAAGCTGAAGGTTTGAAGTAGAAAGACGAAAGATAAAGATATTAGAGGGTCTGACCATGAGAACTACTGCATTTATCCGCTCCATTGCTATCCGAGCTGCGGCGATCGCGGCACTGGCCATTGCGCCGACGGTGCTCGCGGGTGATCCCCCTCCTCAGTACGCGGCCTCCTGTGGCGCGTGCCATGCCGTGGGTGTCGCCGGTGCGCCGGCAACGGGTAACGCAGAGGCTTGGGCGCCGCGCATGGAGAAGGGTATGGAGGCGTTGGTTGCCTCTGTTCGTAACGGTCTCAATGCCATGCCCCCCGGTGGTCTGTGCAACAGCTGCAGCGACGAAGACTACGCTGCGCTCATCACTTATATGGCAGCGGCGCAGTAAGGCGCTCTAGGTTCGGCGGGCCAGTGGGCCCGACCGATAACGGCCTGACGCAGGCCAAGCCATTTTCAACGGGTGTTCCTATGTATCCTTCTCTCTTAAAAGTGACGCTTCTGGCCATAGCGATGGTCACTGGAGCCAGCACCTATGCCGCCGGTGACGCCGAAGCAGGCCAAGCCAAGGCGGCGACCTGTGTGGCTTGCCACGGTGTGGATGGCAATAGTGCCGTGCCGACATTTCCCAAGCTGGCGGGGCTTGGCCATAAGTATCTGCTGAAGCAAATGCAGGATATTCGCGATGGCCGTCGCCCGGTCGCGCTGATGGCGGGGCAGGTCGACAACATGACGGATCAAGATTTGTCTGACATTGCGGCGTTCTACGACGCCCAGCCCCGCACGGGCGGAATGGCAGACCCCGAAAAAGTGGCGTTGGGCCGCAAGGTCTACCTTGCCGGCATCGCCGAGCGACAGGTGCCGGCGTGTTCGGGCTGCCACAGCCCGACAGGCAATGGCAACGGCCCGGCAGGGTACCCGGCGCTGGGCGGTCAGCACGCGGACTATATTGCGTCGCAGTTGAAGATGTTCCGAAAGGGTTATGAAGACCCGGCGGGTCGTACCAATGGCGGTGAAGCCAAGATTATGCGGACCACCGCCTTCCGCATGAGCGATATGGAGATTGAGGCTGTCGCGAGCTATATTGCGGGCTTACAGCCTACCCCGTAATGTCGTCGGGGCAGCGCGCCCCGATATCGACCCCGGTTGTGTTCCAGGGAAGGAGGAAAACATGACAGGTATTCGCCAAACCTTTGCCACGCTAGCACTGACCTTAACGGCCGTTTTCGTTTGGACTACAGGTCCTGTAGCGATTGCCGATGATCGGTGGGTCGAAGGCCAGCACTATCAAACATTGACGCCACCGGTTGCCGTGGGTCGCAGCAGCGATGTCGTGGTCACCGAATTCTTTTGGTACGGCTGCGGCCACTGCTACACCTTCGAGCCAATGCTGACTGCATGGGGTAAACAGCTGCCCGACGGGGCTGTGGTGCAACCCTCCCCAGCCGTGTGGAACGACCCCATGCGCATGCACGCCAAGGCGTATTACATCGCAGAGGTGCTGGGCGTGAAGGAGACGCTGCATCCCGTTATTTTTGACGCGATGCATGTGCAGCGAAAGCGATTGGTATCCCGACTTGAATTGCGCGATCTGTTTGAAGATAACGGCGTAGATCCTGCGCAGTTCGATAAGGCGTTTGATTCTTTTGGCGTCGACTCGCAGGTTCGACAGGCCGATGCGCGGGCTCGCTCCGCCAAAATTTCCGGCACCCCCTCGTTGATGGTGGCGGGTAAGTACCTGATCGAAACCCGTGCTGCGGGCAGCCAAACCAATATGCTCGAAATCGCCCGCTTTCTGGTCGACAAGGAACTGGCGGCGCGCTGATTACTCCTCAGGCACGGACACTGCAGTCCGTGTTACGACCCGTCTTAGTTCGAAGCTCGAATGGACGCCGGTGACCCCGGGGATGCGGGTCAGCTTGCCCAATAAGAATTGCTCGTAGTGCGCCATATCGCGCACAACCGCTTTGAGCAGGTAGTCGGCACTCTGGCCGGTGACCACGCAGCAATCCACCACCTCCGGTAGTGACAACACCGTCTCCTCAAACGCCTCGAAGCGATCCGGGGTGTGCCGATCCATGGTGACACTAATGTGGGCGGTCAAATTCAGGCCCAACTTTTTGGGGTCGACCATCGCGGCCTGGTGGGTAATGACACCCTCTGTCATCAACCGTTTGACGCGACGCGCGCACGGTGTAGCAGACAAGCCTACCCGCTCAGCCAGCTCAAGGTTGCTGAGACCGGCGTCGTCCTGCAAAACCCGCAGAATACGGCGATCAAGCCGTTCCAGTAGCGGCAGTGAATTATCCATAAAAATCCCATAGGGTAGGGAAAATACTATTTTATATCCATTTTTGTAGCATTAAGCACCAATTAATGGACAAATATCACGGTTTTTGGTGATTATCCCCCGGCGGTCGCCAGTACACTACGCGTCCTCAATGAGCATCAGGAACAGTGCCGTGGAAAACGCCCGATCTGATCATCGCCGCTTTGATCACCGAAAATACCGCGCGTTTCAGCCGATCGCCAAGCCAGACCGTCGCTGGCCGGACAACGTTATTCAGGCCGCGCCCGAGTGGTGTTCCGTCGATTTGCGCGACGGCAATCAGGCTCTGGTAGAGCCGATGAATGCAGAGCAAAAGCTGCGTCTATGGGAGCTACTGGTATCAATCGGTTTTAAGCAGATTGAGGTGGGGTTCCCTTCGGCCTCAAGCCATGATTTTGCCTTTCTGCGGAAGCTGATCGAAGAGCACCGCATTCCCGACGACGTCACCGTGCAGGTGCTGGTGCAGGCGCGGGCGGACCTCATTGAAAAAACCTTTGCCGCACTCGAGGGCGTCAAGCGAGCCGTGGTGCATTTTTACAACAGCACCTCTACGGTGCAGCGGGAATACGTCTTCGGTCTCGACCGGGACGGTATTAGGGATATTGCTGTGAACGGCGCCCGCCTGATCAAGGAAGCCGCAGACGCCCGCCCTGAAACAGAGTGGGTATTTGAGTACAGCCCCGAAAGTTTTACCGGTACGGAGATGGATTTCGCGGTGTCGGTTTGCGATGCGGTGAACGAGGTACTGGCACCGACCCCTGATCGGCCAGTGATCATCAATTTGCCCGCTACAGTGGAAATGAGCACGCCCAACATCTATGCGGATCAGATCGAGTGGTTTTGTGATCACGTTAACAACCGTGACTCACTGATCATCTCCCTGCATACCCACAACGATCGGGGATGTGCGGTCGCTGCCGCCGAGCTCGGTGTGATGGCGGGTGCAGACCGGGTGGAAGGTACGCTGCTGGGCAACGGCGAGCGGACGGGCAACATGGACATCATGACCATGGCGATGAATCTCTACAGTCAGGGCGTGGACCCGATGTTGGATTTCACTCACATGGATGAGATTTGCACGGTAGCCCGTGAATGCACGCAGTTGCCGGTTCATCCGCGCCATCCGTACGCGGGAGAGCTCGTATTCACGGCTTTCTCCGGCAGTCATCAAGACGCCATCCATAAGTGCCTGTCCAAGCGTGACGCCGATGAAGCCTGGGACGTCGCCTATCTGCCGATTGATCCTGCCGACATCGGTCGCACGTATCAGGAAGTGATTCGCATCAATAGTCAGTCGGGCAAAGGTGGTGTTGCCCACGTGCTGCGTCGAGATTACGGACTGGAACTGCCGCGTTGGCTGCAGGTCGACTTCAGTACCGCCGTGCAGGGCTTGGCGGAGGACAGCGAGGCCGAGGTGTCCAGCGACGATATTTTTGCGTTGTTCAGTGAGACTTATCTGAGCACCGCGGACCGATGGCAGTTGGGCAATTACCAGCTGTCGCGGCGGGATGAGTCCGACGGACTTGAGGTCACATTGCATGGACCTCAGGGAGATGTGGCGCTGACTGGCCAGGGCAATGGTGTGGTCGACGCCTTTGTGCAGGCCATGGAGTCGTTCACCGGCCGACATATCGTAGTGGTTGAGTACTCTGAGCACACGCTGGGCCAGAGTGCAGACGCGGAGGCAGTGTGTTACGTACAACTGAATATCGATGGCGAACGCCCCTGTGGCGTCGGCCGCAGCCACGATATCGTGCAGGCGTCGCTGGCAGCCATCCTCTCTGCTCTGGATGGGCGTGGCCAGGTGCTCGCCAACGCAGCCTAACTCAGGCTTTGGTCCGCGGTTTTACGCGCGGATCGAAGCGGTTCTCTGAGATCCTGCCAAACCGAAAGCCACGCCGCACTGTGACTGATCGGCGGGTACGCAATCGGAGCCTTGTCACGCACGTGACGCGAGGCCTTTCCTGGTGCCTGATTGTGCTCACGTTGAGCAGCTGCTCGGCCACCCAGTTTATTTACAACCGTGTCGATATCCTCGTTCGCTGGTATCTCGATGACTATGTGTCACTGGATCGCGAACAGCAGGCGCGTTTCGATGGCCGTCTGGAGGCTTTGCTCGAATGGCACCGTCGCGAGGAGTTACCTGCCTATGTGGTCTTGCTCGATGATGCCTTGACCATCCTCGATGAGGGTGTGCCGCTCGAGGATACCCGTGCGATGGCAGACCGCATCGAAGAAGCGGCGATTCGTTTTCAGGATCCTTTTCTAGAGTTGTTATTGAGTACGGGAGAGGACCTCAGGCCTGATCAGCGGCAGGAGTTCGTGGACGTCTTAATGTCCAAACAGGAAGAGTTCGAGGAAGACCGGCTGGCACGAGGCGATGCGGAGTACCGTGAAGATCTCGAAGATCGGTTCGACAAGCAATTAAGCCGGTATCTCGGGCCGCTTACCGCGGAGCAGACCGACCGTATCGCTGTTGGCGTTTCGGAAATGACGCGATTGGATCGTTTTTGGTTGGAAGATCGGCGGGTCTGGATAGCGGCGTTGTCAGTGATCTTGTTGGAGGCTGAACCTGACTGGCCAGATCAGGTGCGGGCTTTGATCGCAGGGCGCGATGATGCCCTGTTGCCCGCCTACCGGGAGGGCATCGATCACAATGGCGAGGTCATTTTGCAGTTATCGCGAGACGTGTTGATCGCGCGGACTGACAAGCAGGACCGGAAATTACGCAACCGCTTGCAGTCCTTGCGCGACGACCTGGCGGCGCTTGCGGCACAGAATGCAGAGACGGTCAGCCCTTGATCAGGGATTGATCGCGGATCGCGCCTTTATCGGCACTGGTCACCATGCTCGCGTAGACCTTGAGCGCCGTCGATACCTGTCGAGGCCGATCTGCCGCGGGTTGCCAGGCGCGGGGGCTCTGATTCATGGCTTCTCGCCGACTCGCCAACGTGGCGTCATCTACCAACACGTTGATCGTCCGCGCGGGGATATCGATTTCGATCGGGTCACCCGGCTCAATCAGGGCAATCGCACCGCCGGACGCGGCCTCGGGTGACACATGCCCAATGGACAGCCCGGAGGTGCCACCGGAGAAACGCCCATCGGTAATCAGTGCGCAGGCTTTTCCAAGTCCTTTGGACTTGAGGTAGCTGGTGGGGTAGAGCATCTCCTGCATGCCGGGCCCACCGCGTGGCCCCTCGTAACGGATAATGACCACATCCCCCGCCTGAACACGGTCCTCGAGAATATCGGCCACCGCGGCTTCCTGACTGTCACAAATGTGTGCAGGTCCCGTGAACTGTAGTGACTCATCGTCCACGCCGGCGGTTTTCACCACGCAGCCCAGCTCCGCAATGTTGCCAAACAAGACCGCCAGGCCCCCCTCCAGCGAGTAGGCGTGCGCCATCTCTCTCACGCACCCGCCTTCCCGGTCAGTGTCGAGGTTGGGCCAACGGAGATCCTGGCTGAAAGCCTGCTGGGTGGGAATGCCGGCAGGGCCCGCGGCATAGAGGGTGCGAACATCTTCTTCCTCGGTCTGCATAATGTCCCAGCGGGACAGCGCCTCGCCGAGGCTCGCACTATGAACCGTTGGGCAGTCTAGGTGGAGCAGGTCTCCCCGTGCGAGTTCACCGAGGATGGCCATGACCCCACCGGCGCGGTGCACGTCTTCCATGTGGTAGAGCGGCGTGCTCGGTGCCACCTTGCACAGCTGCGGGATTTTCCGGGATAGCGTGTCGATCGCGGCCATGTCGAAGTCCACACCGGCCTCCTGCGCCGCAGCGAGCAGGTGCAAGATCGTGTTGGTCGAGCCACCCATGGCGATATCGAGGCTCATGGCGTTCTCAAACGCACGTCGGCTGGCAATCTCGCGAGGCAACGCTGTGGCGTCATCCTGTTCGTACCAACGCCGCGCTAAGTCTACGATCAGACGGCCCGCGCGCAAAAACAGTTGTTCACGGTCTGCGTGGGTCGCCAGTAGCGATCCGTTGCCGGGTAAGCTGAGCCCTAAGGCCTCGGTCAGGCAGTTCATCGAGTTGGCGGTGAACATGCCCGAGCAGGAGCCGCAGGTTGGACAGGCAGAGCGCTCGTAGGCTTCCACTGTGGCATCGTCGGCGCTGGAGTCCGCGGCGATCACCATGGCGTCGACCAGATCCAGCTTGTGCTCAGATAACGCGGTTTTGCCTGCTTCCATCGGGCCACCCGAGACAAACACCACCGGGATATTGAGCCGCATGGCGGCGTTCAGCATGCCGGGGGTGATCTTGTCGCAGTTGGAAATACACACCATGGCGTCCGCGCAGTGTGCGTTGACCATGTACTCGACAGAATCGGCGATGAGGTCCCGGGACGGCAAGCTGTAGAGCATGCCGTCGTGGCCCATGGCGATACCGTCGTCCACGGCGATGGTGTTGAACTCTTTGGCGACGCCACCCGCTGCTTCGATCTCACGCGCAACCAATTGTCCGAGGTCTTTGAGGTGCACGTGGCCGGGCACGAACTGGGTGAACGAATTCACCACCGCAATGATGGGCTTCTCAAAGTCCTCATCCTGCATGCCGGTTGCACGCCACAAGGCCCGGGCGCCTGCCATATTGCGTCCGGCGGTTGAGGTGCGAGATCGATATTGGGGCATCGAATTCTCCGGGTGGTGATTAAAAAGGGGTCGCTAGCTTACCACTGGCGTCTGAGGAGTTCAGACTGTTCGTCGCAGCACCGCCGCGTTGCGCTGCCAGTTATAGAGCTGTTGTTTTTCGACCGGCAAGTCGTCCAGGCTCGCGGCTTCAAAGCCCTGTTCGAGAAACCAGTGCGTGCTTTGTGTCGTGAGTACAAAGACGTGCGTGAGCGAGAGCGCTTTCGCCTCGGCGATCAGTTCATCCAGAAGCTGCCGAGCTCTGCCTGTGCCACGGTAGTCAGGATGTGTCGCGACACAGGCGATCTCTCCCACGCTCTCAGCTTCATACGGGTAGAGTGCGGCGCACGCCAGGACGCGGCCATCCCGCTCGAGAATGGAAAAGTAACCGATCTCTTCCTCGAGGCGCTCGCGGGACCGTTTGACCAACGCGCCACTGTCCTCGAGTGGTCTGATCAACTCGACGATGCTGGCGATGTCGTTGATGTCCGCTGACCTGGCCTGCTCGTAGGGGTTTTGTGCGATCAAGGTGCCGGAGCCGTCATGGGTGAAAAGCTCCTCAAGGAGCGCGCCCTCACGCTCGTAGCTGAGCAAATGACTGCGAGCGACGCCGTTGGTGCAGGATCGGCAGGCGCTGTCGCGCAGGCGCTGCTGCTCGACATCCCCGAGTTCGAGATCCCATGCGGAGTCAATGGTGCACTGGCGAATCAGTTCTCCGCCAGCGGCGTGTAGGCCTGGCTGGCGGTCAAGGAAAATCAACTTGTCAGCGCCAATGGCCACAGCTACTTTTTCAGCAACCTCGCTGGCGCTGACACTGAAAATTTCTCCCGCTGGCGAGTAACCGAGTGGCGACAGCAGCGCGATCGCATCCTGATCCAGAATGCCACGAACCCCCTCGGCATCGACTCGGCGTACCGTGCCACTGTGCAGATAGTCGACGCCATCGAGAATACCAATGGGCTTTGCCGTCACCACATTGCCGCCCAGAATTCTGAGCCGGGCCCCGGTCAGTGGGGTGTTGGGTAGCCCCATCGAAAGCTGTTGCTCCAGCTGCACCCGCTGCCGTGCTGCTGTCTCGATAGCCAACGACAGCGTGAGGTCATCGGTTATGCGAATGCCGTCGTGGAACTGCGCCTGCTGATCGGTGGGCAGTGCGGCGTCAATCGCCTCCCGGGTGGCGTGAACCAGCACCAGTTTGATACCCAGAGAGTGAAGCAACGCCAAATCGTGGATCAGGGTCGCGTGCCCCGCCGATTCCAGTGCGCCGTTCCCCAAATAGATCACAAAGGTCCGCCCACGGTGTGCCTTGATATAGGGACCCGTGTGGCGAAACCAGGCAATGTGATGCGCTGTGTCGGTCATGGTATCTGTTGGTATTGATGACGATAGGCCGCGGCGAAGCGGCCTTTCAGGGACGCGCATCCTACCGAGTCTTCAGGTTGCGAGAAAGGGTAAAAATCTTCATGTCAGGCTCGTGATGACACAAGTGGCGGGGCCTGCCCCTTGCCGATAGGCTAGCGCTACTGAGTGGGCAGAGTAGGCCACGAGATGTCACAGGATCTGGGAAAGCCCCCGTGGATGGAGAACTGCCTTGGTGAGGCCATGACGCGTCTGACAACGCGCATTGGCGACGCTGGCTTTACCGTCCTCACCGATTCTGTGGAGGCAGCGGGTCAGTCGCGCGCCTTCCAAGAGCTCCTGGCCTGCAGCGACTTCTTTGGCGAGCAAGTCGCGCGCCAGCATGAGTGGCTGGGCGATGC
>JAAEZV010000513.1 GCA_018222695.1 Gammaproteobacteria bacterium | reverse complement strand
ATGATGCTCCTTCAACCAGGCCCGGCTTGATGATTTTTTCTTACCCATCTTCCCCTGTCCCATGTCACCTTCGCGCGCAACATAGCGTTACACTGTCTCGAGTGTACCGTGATAATTCATAGAGCCCTCCATGACCCGTCCCACCAGTAAGGAGTTACGCCAACTCCGCGCACAGGCCCATTCTCTCAAGCCGGTTGTCACCGTCGCAGGGAAAGGGCTGGCGCCGTCGGTTTTAGAAGAACTGGATCGCGCGCTCAATGACCATGAGTTGATCAAGGTCAAGGTTGCGGTCGGTGATCGCGAGCAACGCGAGTCCGTGATTGGAGAGCTCTGCACTCAGAGTGATGCCTATCTGGTGCAACGGGTGGGAAACATTGCGACATTGTTAAGACCCAACCCCCAGGCTGACCCTCGGAAGTCCAATCTGCATCGCAGCCGCTGAACCCTCGAACCATGGCCGACATTCTCGAATTCCCCACGCGCGAAAAGCAGGCCTTCTCCTTTTTGCAGGAACAGCTCTCTCAGTTACTCAGAAGCAAAGGCGCTGATCAGACCCTGATCGACTTCGCCATTACGTCACTAACCGATGCCTATGCAGAGCTCCAAAAGGAGTCAGATTGTCACTTTGAGGTACGCCTGCCGGGTCAGATGACAGAACAGGAGGCCGCGCGCCTTCAGGAAGATATCGGAGCGGGGATCGATCAACTGCGAAAAGAGCACCATGATCTGACGCTACGGTTGGCCGCGCGTCTCATGCTCACCGAGTTGCGACTTTTCCAGCGCGAGCGTGAGGACTGAATCCGAGGCCCAGGGAAAAGTACCCGTCGCGAGTGCCCAATATCTATCTGCTATCGCTGGCGCGAGGCCTACACCAGCAAGCCGGTCACCTGAAACGTGATCCAGGCGGCAGCCCAGGCCAAACAGAGATAGGCGATTACCATCCGCAGCGCCAATTTCCACGAGTTTGCCTCTCTGGCCAGAATGGCCACGGTGGAGACACACTGCAGCGCAATGGCAAAAAACACCAGTAACGCCAGCCCCGACCCCAGCGGCAGTGCGCTGGCCTGAACCTGCTCGACCAAGGGCACGATATTGTCCTCAGCCCCTTCAATCCCCATGATGGTGCCCAGCGTTCCGACGAATACCTCTCGCGCGAGAAAGGCGCTGACAATCGCCACCCCATAGCGCCAGTCCAGACCCAGTGGCTGAAAGACAGGTTCGATCCACTGCCCCATCATGCCCAACCAAGACTCGCCCAAATCGACACCCTGATTCGGGAAGTAACCCAAAATCCAGATCACGACGGTCACGCCGAGAATGACGGCACCGGCCTTGGTGACAAAATGCTTGGCCCGCTGTACGGATTTTCTGGCAATAGGCACCAGTGCCGGGATGCGGTAGGCCGGTAATTCCATCATGAACGGCATCTGACCTTCAGAGGGTGACAACCGGTTGACCAAGCCTGCGATGACGAGACCGGCGACCATGCCGAAAACATAGATGGCAAAGAGCGTCATGCCCTGCCAGCCAACCAAACCGCCTAGTGC
>JAAEZV010000512.1:687-1549 GCA_018222695.1 Gammaproteobacteria bacterium | reverse complement strand
TGCCCTTATCACGCTTGGACGTACAGCAATAAAGGCGAATTGATCGGCGTCTACGGGGAAGACAGTTTCGGCGAGGTCGATCGGGCCAGCATGGGACTGGCTGAGCTGCCATGCGACGAGCGCTCAGGGGTTATTTTTGCCTGCCTGACGCCCGGGAAGCCTCTCGATTTGGATAACTGGTTAGGAGAATTCGCAGAAAAGCTGGCACATCAAAACCTCGAGCAGTGGCACCTCTATACAGAGCGCTTTTTGTCCGGCGCGGGCTGGAAAGCCACCTTAGATGGCTACCTAGAGGTCTACCACCACGACAGCGTGCACGGCAAAACGGTGGGGCCCTATACGGTGGGGAACCTATTGGTGCACGATACCTGGGGCGCACACCAGCGGATGGTTATTGCCAGAAAAGATATTACCGAGCTCAACAAGACAGCACCTGAGAACTGGGAGGCGCCCGAGTCTTACATCCGCGTTGTGCATTCGGTGTTCCCCAACCTCTCCATTTCCGCGATCTTGGGGGGGCAGTGTCTGATCGGGTTCGTCTACCCCGGCGAGACCAGTACCACAACCGTCACCCGGCAGCTCATCTTGAGCGCTGAGGCGCCCGCAACCGACGAAGAGAAGGCGACGATAGAAAGCTTTAGCCAGATGACGCTGCAAGCAGTCAGGGACGAGGACTATGCACTTGTGGCCACTGTACAGGGCGCGCTACACGCAGGTGCCAACGAGAGCTTTCTGATCGGCAAAAACGAGCCGGCGGTTCAGCATTACCACCGGACCATTGCCTCTATCTGCGGCACCTGACTAGGCCCCTCTCGCTATCGGTCGCCGCACCACCGGCATCATCACCCCATGGCAGCTGTCC
>JAAEZV010000512.1:0-677 GCA_018222695.1 Gammaproteobacteria bacterium | reverse complement strand
ACTGCAAAATCGCTATTCATACGCCATCGACTCGGGCCACTACGACAAACTCGATGGCATGTTCACTCCCGATGCGACATACAACTTTGTCACTGGATCTACGGACAACCTTGAGGCGCTAAAGAACACCATTCGAGACGCCCTACAGCCTCTCACGTCATCTCAACACATTAACGGTAATCAATGGGCCGAAATTGCGGGAGACCGCGCCACAGCAGGATGCTATTTCACAGTGCATATGTTCAAAGAGGGGGTAGTTGACGGCGAACACTTCGAGATGGGCGGTCGCTACGATGACGAGCTGCTCCGCACTCCTGATGGGTGGCGATTTACAAGCAGAACCATCACTATCCTGTGGTCAGACGGAAATCGAAAGGTGCGATGGCAGGACTAGCGAGTCGCTGCCAGTTGATACACATCGTTGGGGTCGCCAGGTGGCAGCCTATTTGTATCAGGCACCAGCAGCATACAGTTTGTCCGTATCTCTTCAGCTGGGTGTGAACGTCACTGGAAACGAGCGAGGAGCGCGAACAAAGTTACCCTCTTGCTTGGGCGCTATGCCGTCAGCAAACGCAATATCATCCATCGCATCCAACAGTTGGTTGGCGGAAATTTCGACCTCAAACCCCGCCAGCTTGCTGCCGATACAAAAGTGGCGACCTCGCGCAAACGTACTG
>JAAEZV010000511.1 GCA_018222695.1 Gammaproteobacteria bacterium | reverse complement strand
GAGCTACGCTGAGCATGGCGACGACATCCGCCCCGGCAGCGATCGAGCCAAAGAATACGAATGACAATACAACGCCGAGCTCAAATCCCCCGATACACCAGTCTCGTAATTTCGGCACCATCGTCGCGAGAGCGAGGGTCAGTATCGTTAAAATAATGTAGCGCCCCCCCGAGAAGTCCAGCCAAGTACTGAGCGCATCACTGAGCGTCACGAGGAGCGTGGCGACCGCCAATGCTGTGCACAGCGAGGTGGGTGTCATCGACACCGTATTACTCTCTGAGATGGTGCTGTTGGAGCTATGGATCTTCGTCTGGGGGTGATGGTGAAAGCGTCTGGCTAACCACTGCACGCCGGGTAACAGCCCCAGCACACTCAGAAAAATGGCGCTAAACAGATTGTCAGCGGCGGTGGCAGCTGAGAAAAAAGAGGCGTCGCCAGATAGCCCGGTCATCTCGCCCAACGCAGCGTAGTTCACCGATCCACCTATGTAGGTGGCGGCGAACAAACCGGCAATGGCGCTCTCCTTGTCTGCAGCGTTGATATTCGCGCTCCCTGCCAAAGTGCTGAGATCGAGGAGGAAGATAGCCAGCAGGACTCCGGCCACGGTACCGGCTGACGCCACCATAAAGGCGAGCGCAGTCCGCGATGCCTCACGCAGAAGCCGCCGGACGTCTCCCTGCAGAAGAAAAAGAGGAATCAGCACGGGCACCAGATAGGTAAAGACGAAGTCATAGGTGGGAGCTTGATGAGGGATGAGGCCGACATTGGCTGCGACAATGGCCATCAAAATCACCAGAACTGTGCCGGTGAGAATTGCCCCCAGGCGCGTTGTTTGTAACCAGAAGGCGAGCGCGGCCAGTCCCATCAGGGCAGCAAAAATTCCAAGGTGGTTATCCGGGCTCAACATCGGGAGGGGCGTCCTGCGAGTGTCGATATGATGCTACTGTAGCCCGGCGGGAAAAACACGGTGCGTCGTTGCGCTTTCCGTTATTCAATTCTCGCAGGAGAGACAGCAATGGGAGAGCCATCGGGCGAACCGCCCAAGCAACTCAATGTATTGGGGTTGCCCATCGAGCTGTGTTGTCAGGACCCGGTTACCGGATTCTTTCGCGACGGCCACTGCCACACCGGGCCAATGGATCATGGCCTGCACACGGTTTGCGCACAGATGACTGATGAGTTTCTCGCTTACTCGGTATCAGCAGGCAACGATCTGGTAACGCCGATGCCTCAATATGGTTTTCCTGGGTTGAAAGAGGGTGATCGATGGTGCCTGTGCGCGATGCGCTGGCATCAGGCTCACGAAGCGGGCAAAGCACCGAGACTTTACTTGCGAGCGACCCATCAAAAAACGCTTGAGATTGTCCCGCTCAATGTACTCAAACAGTTTGCGCTGGACCTGTCATAACCGGATCCGGGTCAAGGAGTGCTTCGGCGCTCAAGATGGTGCGAACAAGCGGCTGAGCGGGCCCTCCAACGCCATCCCTGCGAACATAGCCAAGCAAAACACCACGGTTGACTCGTAGCCGTATATCAAGCTCACCAGCGC
>JAAEZV010000510.1 GCA_018222695.1 Gammaproteobacteria bacterium | reverse complement strand
GTGATTTACATCCCCAGCCTTTGGTGGCATCAAGTGGAATCGCTCGCCAAGGTGAACGGACTCATTAATTTTTGGTGGGCCCAGCAGCAGCCTGCGTTGGGAGCACCAATGGATGCTTTTACCCACGCACTGCTGTCAATCAAGCAGCTCCCGCGCCCTGAAAGAGAGGCTTGGCAGGCCCTGTTTGATTACTATGTCTTTTCGGAGTCAGCGACCGATCGAGACTATTGGCCGAGCGATAGACCGGACCGAACTTGTGTCATCGAAGACCCCCTCGCTCGCCAGCTCCGTGCCGAGTTAACCAATCATCTGAGACGCTGATGGGAACTGAACAGAACAGGTCTATACAACGTGTCGTCATTGCCGGCGGCGGCACCGCAGGATGGATGGCGGCGGCAGCCCTCTCACGTCTAGTAGGCCGACCACTGTCGGTGACGCTTGTCGAATCGGAGGAGATTGGGACTGTGGGCGTCGGCGAAGCCACCATTCCCACATTACTCACCATCAACCGCCTTCTCCAGATTCCCGAGCCCGACTTCATCAAGTTTACGCAGGGCACTTTTAAGCTGGGTATTCGCTTTGAAAACTGGCTCCACGAAGGTCACCAGTACCTGCATTCATTTGGCGACACGGGAAAAGGCTGCTGGGCTGGCGGCTTCCAGCACTTTTGGCTGCGCGGCAAACGCGACGGCGTAGCCGCCGAATACGGTGAGTACTGCGCAGAGCTCAAAGCCGCAGAAGCCAATCGATTTGGCATTACCTCGAATCAGCGTCTCAACTATGCCTACCATCTGGATGCCACGGCTTATGGCCGATACCTGCGCGGTCTTGCTGAATCGTCAGGCGCAGTGCGCATTGAGGGCAAGATTCAGGAGGTCGTGCTCAACCCACAAGACGGTTTTATTGAGGGGCTGCGACTGGAAACCGGTCAACTCGTTGAGGGCGACCTATTTATCGACTGCACCGGCTTCAGGGCCTTATTGATCGAAGACTCTCTCAAAACTGGCTTCGACAACTGGAGTCATTGGCTCCCCTGTAACCGGGCGTGGGCGGTGCAAACTGAACTGGATGAGGCACCGGTGCCCTATACGCGGGCCATCGCGCATGATGCCGGCTGGCGTTGGCGCATCCCGTTGCAACATCGAGCAGGTAACGGTCTCGTTTACTGCAACACGTTTCTCGACGACGAGCGCGCTCGTGACCGCCTCCTCCAGGCTGTCTCAGGGCAACCGCTGATTGAGCCTCGCGCTATCCAGTTCACTACGGGACAGCGTCGTAAATACTGGAATAAAAACTGTATCGCGCTGGGGCTCTCGAGCGGGTTCATTGAACCCCTGGAATCGACCAGCATTCATTTCATCCAGAACGGCATCATGTGGCTCTTGCTCATGTTCCCCGATCTTTCTCTCTCCGAAGCCGCCATTGACGAGTACAACACCAAGCTGCGGGCGGAAGCCGAGCGCATCAGATATTTCATCGTGCTGCACTATGCGGCCAACGAGCGAGTGGGCGAGCCGTTCTGGGATCAGTGCCGGCAAATGGCGCTACCG
>JAAEZV010000509.1 GCA_018222695.1 Gammaproteobacteria bacterium | reverse complement strand
CGCTTAGCCCAGAGGCCTTGTCCGGATTGAACCCGAGTGAGGTCTCACCCAGCGTTACACAGTCATCGGCGCGAATATGGCGCTTATCCGGCCGTGGGTGAACCGTCACCCCGTGGGCGCCGGCGCGAACAACGTCGGCTGCGAACTCGCTGGGGTCCGGATGCCGGGTGTCTCGAGCGTTCCGTATCAGCGCAATCTTGTTGAGATTGATGCTGAGTTGGATCACGGGGTCAATCGTGTGACAGATAGAATTACGATGGGCTGCACCGGCACATCTTGAAACACGGTGGGGCCACGCGTTGTTTGCGCCTGTGCCGACCCGGTGTCGGTCAGCGATATGATGTCTACAACCTGCATACCGTCGACCACCTCACCGAAAACGGTGTAGCCCTCTTTACCGCCTGACCAATCCAGCCGCAGATTGCTGCGTTGATTAATGAAAAACTGTGCGGCAGCGGAGTCCGGGTCGCTGGTGCGAGCCATTGCCAACGTGCCGCGCGTGTTGTGCAGTTTGTTTTTGGATTCATTCACGATGGGGCCCCGAGTCTCTTTTTCCGTGAGCTCAACGTCGAAACCGCCTCCTTGGATCATGAAGTTGGAGATCACGCGGTGAAAAACCGTACCGTCGTAGTGACCCTCGTCTGCATAACGCAGGAAATTCTCGACGGTAATCGGAGACTTGTCTGCGTATAACTCGATGGTGATGTCGCCATCGGTGGTTTTCATGAGTACCCGGGGATTTTCCGCTGAGTCATCCGCACCCGCGTACGCTGCGCTCATGACGGCGCTCAGGATTATCGCGAGCATGCCGCTCAATAGTCGGGGTAAAAGGGTTGCCATGTTTCTCATTCTCATCTCCGTCACGACCAGCCGTCCTGGCGCTTTTTCTTTGGCCACAGTCTGGGTGCAACGATGGCCAGAATGACGCCCAACAGTACGGCAAGGGCCCCATCCATGATTTGATTATTGGCGATACGCTCACGCAGCCTCACGTTCTCCAACCGTAGCAGATCCGCGTCGGATCGCTCTGATTCAAGCTCGGCGACCAGTTGCTGATTCATCAGGTCGAGATCCAGTGCCGCAGCAGAGACGCGTTTGACCTCTGTCAGCTCCGCCTCGGTACTTTCCAGTCGCGTGTTCAAGCTGACAATGGTCTCGTCGGCTTCATTCACCTCACTCGAGCTTTGGTTCAACTGGCTGACCACGCGATCACGCTCGCCCCGCACCTGCTCGAGCTCCAGCCGCATATCGTTGATCAGCAATCCAGCCGGTGGCTCCTGTTGCAGATACTGTGTTGGAATCCAGCCACGTGTCCCGCCGCGGGTTTCGATCTCGGTCCACTCGCCATCATCGCTTTGCCCATAAATCAGCAAAGCGGTACCCGATGGGAGTCCGCGATTGACGATACGGTAGTCAGACCCGGCGCCGCTGCGCACGGGGACCAGTACCATGTCGCTGATGTACTGAGTGTCCTGGGCATTGGCCGCGGGCAAGCAAAGCACGGTCAGAGTGAGCAGCACCCATAATGAGGCGCTTTTCACTGCGGTGGGTG
>JAAEZV010000043.1:10100-10346 GCA_018222695.1 Gammaproteobacteria bacterium | reverse complement strand
GTCTCCAGCAACCGGACCAAGACAGTATTGGATTACCCCTGCTCAACATCACTGCATATTGCAGTGCTTTTTGACACAATTGGGCTTCAATAAAGGAGCCTGCCATGCCTCAAATGAGCCTCGAGCAAGTCGAGTCACTGTGTTACGACGCGCTAAAACGCGCCGGCGCGAGCGATGCGCAGGCGGCAATCGTTGCCGAGGAGCTTATGGATGCCGAAGCCGAGGGTATTCGTAATGTAGGTCTCG
>JAAEZV010000043.1:0-10090 GCA_018222695.1 Gammaproteobacteria bacterium | reverse complement strand
CGGCTATCTACACCTTTACCTAAAACATCTGCGCTGCGGGAAGGTCAATCCCGACGCCGATCCTAAAATCGTGAAGCGCTCAGAAGCCACCACAGTGGTGGATGCCGACTTCGGTTTCTGTCATCACGCCTACCTGATAGCAGAACAACGACTGATAGAGACAACGCGGGCACAGGGCGTGGGGCTGATGTCGATTCACCAATCCTCCTCCGCCGGCGTGCTCGGCTGGTTTGTCCGCCGCTTGGCCCGCGAAGGTCTCGCATCACTCATGTTTGCCAACAGCTCCAAAGCGGTGGCCGCCCACGGTGGCAAGGTGCCCTTCTTTGGCACCAACCCGTTTGCGATGGGGGCGCCTAGGGGCACGGAGGAACCGTTGGTCATCGATATGGCCACCGCGTCGACTGCGCGGGTCAATCTCGTTAAAGCGGCCGCCGAGGGGCGCGACATCGAGCCGGGTCATGCGATCGATATAGAGGGCAATCCCACCACAGACCCCGCTGCGGGGCTCAAGGGCGCACAACTTCCGGTGGGCGGACCCAAGGGCTTCGGGCTAGGGCTGATGATAGATGTGCTGGCTGGCGTGCTGACCGGAAGCAACTGCTCCTATGAGGCATCGATGTTTGCTACGACAGAGGGCGGTCCACCCAACGTGGGTCAAACCATCATCGCCATGGACCCGGCTTTTTTTGGCAGCGATTTTGTGCCGCACCTAGAGACAATGTTCAGCGCCCTGACAGAGGACAATGAGGTCCGGATTCCCGGGGCGCGACGCGCCGAAGCGCGAGCGCATCATGAGGCATGTGGCGTTGATGTCCCCGAATCACTGCTGGAACAGATCGAGGCACTCGCTTCGGCGAAGTGATTGCGCCAGCGGGTTTGCAGCCGATGGAGGCGGAGATGACGATCAGGCCTCGCTAATGCCCCAGCTAATCCCTCTTCGCAGCAATTCATAGAAGACCGGATAGTTCCAGGCACATCTCTCCACAGGAGCGATGTCCATCAAGGGTCTCAGGTCATACTTGCCCCGGCAGTGCCCGAGCGTCAGATAGAGTACTTCGCCGGCGCCGAAGGAATGCAGGTACATCTGTGGGTGGCTCTCTTTGTCGGTGCCAAATTCTGACTGCACGTAGCCATGAGACGGATCATTGTAGGAGGCCTCAAGCAAGACATGGTTGTCGCCAAAGAATTCGCAGTAGTAGGGCTCGTCCTCAATTTCAAAGTCCTCCATACCCGCCACAATCGCATGACTGGGGTCGGTGACCCTTACTTGAAGCAGTTTCACATCAGGGTGCGCGACAAAGCGGCTACCCAACATCCGCATTAACTCTGGGGCTTTGTCGGGGGTATCGGCCTTTCCCGGTAATTCAATACCATCCACCACCTGCGACTCGCCACTGAATCCAATCAGCGCATTGGTACCGTGTAGTGCGAACCACCTGCCGCCATTTTCCAGAAATCGCTTGAGCCCCTGCTGCTCTTCCGGAGTGGGGCACAGGTCGCAGGTATAAGTGATCAGCAGCTTGGAAGCATTAATACCCTCAATATCGGCATAACTATCTGCGACGCGCGTGACCACGTCCTCATGCTCAGCGAGCAGCTTTAGCAACTCCAGCCGTGAAAAATTTGTATCGTGGTACTTGGCATTACAAACTAGGTATACGTCTATTTTTGAATCAGCCATTATAAAGTGCGATCTCCACTCTCATCCGTCAGGTTCCATGTAGGCGTCCTGTGACGGCAAATTCTGGGTTGTGATGGATCCGTCAATAAAGCCATCGAGAATATGATGGAAGTGCCGCAACCGGATTTCCTGGTCTCCCAGGATACCGCCCTGGAAACTGTCAGACTGACAGCCCGCCTGCAGCGTAGGCATATTCGACGCATCCTCTCCCACCACTTTCGAGTAAGCGGGATCAAAAGTGCCCTCCAGTACCTTGACGTAGTCAATTCCGTCATCATATCTGTGAACCTGATGCGGCGGCCGCTCTGGAGCGTCCATGCCAGGCGGTAAATTCGCGAAGATCAATAGATCATAGAAACAACGCCCGGGGTCAGTCGGGTGAGGTCGATAGCGGAATATCGCCCCCCCATCTGCACTTTGCGTAAACGTCACACCGGGGAAAAAACTATAGTGGTATTGGTGAACTAATTGCTCGTCGTTCATCTCCTCAAACGGCAGATGAGTCTCACCTTGAATAGAACGCCGATACTCGGTTTCATAGATATGCATGTCTTTGGCGTCGATCGGCTTGCCATCAATTTCTATGGCGCTTTTCTGCGCCGCATCGGGATCTGGCGAGGGCCCCAACGCCGCCTCGCTAAGCATGAAACGTCGGCGTAACTCGGTCCAACTGGAACGATCCTCAAGCACTTCACTGACTGTGCGATTAAAGTTGAGCATGCGCGAGTGAATGCCGTGCAGTTCAATAGGAATGTCGTGCCCCTCGCCGATCTGAATCATATTCGGGTGCAATTCGGCGAAGTGATAGCTCTCGTTAAAAGCATCCCAAGCATGCTTCCAATTCGCATTCCACTCGAAGGTTTGATAATCGAGGATGGTGCACTCTTCGAAGTGATAGGTCTCCAGATGGGTGCCTATCGGACCCAAATAATCCCTCAGAGAGCCAGAATCGAGGTCCATGTTGAACCATAGAAAGCCCTCCCAAATATCAACTTTAACGGGCACGAGCCCTAACTCTGCAGCCGGAATGCCGTCGTCAAACTGTCGAAAAAATTGAGGATCCGCCACCTGCTTGAGCGAGCCGTCGTTATGCCACTTCCAACCGTGATAGGGGCAGGTAAATGATTCCAGCACACCCTCATCTGCCTGACAGAGCCGATTTCCCCGATGCCGGCAGACGTTGTAGAAGCCCCGAACCTCATCGTCGGCACCTCGCACAAAAAGAAACGATTCCTTACCGAGTTCATGAGTGTAAAAAGCGCCCGGCTGATCAAGCTCTGACACCTTCAGGACCAAGTGCCACGTCTTCTTCCAGACCTTTTCCCACTCGAGCCGCATAAACTCGGGGGAGAAATACCGCTCCCCTGTGATCTTTTCGGTGCCTAAATCCTTGCAGGTCCTGCGAGGCACAAAGGGCGGCGCCTTGAAAGACGCTCTCTCCTCAACATGCTGATTAAGAAAATCTGCTTCAATATCCGCCATAACGGCTTTGCCCTTTCATACAACGGGGAGCAGCATCATTTTGAACCGATGCTGGTAAAGGTAAGTTTCTGAATCTTCCAACTGCCTGGCATCTTTGCCAGCGCCACCTCATAAAATCCATACAGCGTGGTATCCGGCGTAGAGGTATCCTGATAGAACGCCGTACCGATCAGGTTCACCCTGATCGACGCCACCTCTCCGTCAACATCAATGAGCGGGTTGCCCAGCAAATGCTGCGAAGCGCGGTAAACAGTAGCCGTCTCTTTCACGAACGCGATAAAACTAGCGGGGTCATCGAAATGAACGCCCTGACCGCCGAGAAAGTCGCTGTCAAACTGCATCGAGATAGTGGCGTCGTCGGAGAATAATGATCTCAGCAAGTCATAGTTCTTGTTATCCGACGCCAAGGCATACCTCGACATCACCTCCATAATGTCGAGTTTGCACGACGCTTCAGTGCTCACCGCTAACGCCTTCAAACCAGCGCTTTAGAACCGATAACTAATGGATGCGCCGTACATACGTGGCATGCCGGTCCAGCGCATCACGGTGTCATTGGTACTCGCCGACCAAGTCCAATAGTACTCATCGGTCACGTTCCGGACGTAGGCCTGAAGCGACCAGGAATCGAGGTCGATACCGGCTCTCAGATCAACCAAGGTGCGCTGTTTAATTGCAAGATCACTGAGGTCATCCCGAATATCGACCGACGTCTTGGTACACGAGACGCCTGCCTCTTGACAGGTATCGACAAAGCCTGCGTTGGTCTCATCCTGATAATCGACGTTGCCACCCACATACATTTGCGCTCCACCCGACAGCTGCCACCGATACTCCACATCCATTTTGAAGAAGGTCTCTGGCACTGCCGGAAACGGTTGCCCAGAAAAATTCTTGGAATCACTATTCATCGGCGCCCGAGCAAAGGAATCCCAGTTGCGATATTCCCCCGTCACCTCAGAATCGACATAAGTAAATGAAGGCGCAATCCTGAGGCCGTCAATGGGATACCACTCCATTGAAATATCAATACCTTTCACTTCTGACTCGGGTACGTTTACCAGTGTCGGCAGTGGCCCTAGGATCGGGTCGGGCGTCGAACCAACCACCTGCTTATCTGTGTAGTCATAAAAAAAGGCGGCCGCATTGATTTGCATCCGTCCATCCAGCAACCCCAGCTTACTGCCCAACTCATACGACAGCACCTCTTCCTGAGTTACCGGCTTGTACTGTGCTGTCGTGGTGGCACCAATGGTAGGGAAAGAGCCAGACTTGAAGCCCTTGGTCACATTCAACCAAAACAGGGAATCTTCGATGCCGCTATAGGAAAGTCCCGCCTTCCAAGCAACATTGTCCTCGTTCAGCTGATAAGTGAATCCATCTTTCTGAGTATGAAACAACGGCGCCTCCTGCGAGGTCACCCAACACCCTCCGGCCACCGCATTACCGCCATCCTGAAACGCACCGGTTGACACTAACTGAGTGAACTGTATCACCTGATTTCCAAACGAAGCGTTGACGCCATCGCCGCTGTCCTCATTACACATCGTGGCTTCACGCTCCTGATCGGTATAGCGCGCACCCAAGGTCAACAACCAATCCTCACTCAATCCATATTCGATGCTGCCGAAGACCGATATCGTATCGGTCTCCTGATCGTTGTAGGTTACCGTCGGGCCAAACGGGATGACCGTGAAAAAAGTAAATGGCACGACCGTTGAATAGCCGAATGTTGCGAGGAAGTCGTCCTCCGATTCAGTGTGCTCATAATTCGCGCCCACGACCCAAGTCCCTGTGTCGCCGAACTGACCTGCTAAGCGAAGCTCCTGAAACTGGGTTTCGATGTCGCCGAGCAGGTGCACTTCGTAATTTTGATAGACGGTGCCGTCTGCCTCGAGACCCTCCTCACGCTCAAACTCGTTAAAGCTTGTCAACGAGGTGAGTGTCATATCGCCGATATCCCAGTCCATCCGCAAGCTGATTGCGGTGTACTCATTGTCTCTCGCATTCTCCTGGCAACGGGTCCAGTTTTGGTTGCCCAGATTCTCTGGCGCGCCAAATACGTCAGTATTGCCCGTGACGTTGTTCTCGTTCCCCGTCCGCGCGGAGTTCACACAGGGACCCCAGTCAGAGGCACGATTGTCGTCTGGCGCAGTGGGATAGTTCTCAATTAACGGCGGCAACTCGCCATTCATGGATCGACGCCACCCATCCTGAAATTGCGGCATCGGAGAGTCGCTTTTATCCGTCCAATAATCGACTCGCAGTAGCGCAGAGAACGCATCGCTGGGCTCAAACAGTAGAGACAACCGCGAGTTAAACAGATCTTTTTCGCCCTTTTCATTATCAAAAGACCAGTCGTAGCCCCGCGAGGCCCACATGGGGTTGGCACCGGCGCCCTGATTGTTAGTGTAAGAGTAGTAATGCCCGTCTGAAGTAATCGATCTAGCCGCGATGCGATAGCTCAACGTGTCGGTGATAGGACCGCTGAGAAAGCCACCGACGTCAAACTCGTTGAACCGCGCCACTCCTACCTTAAGTTCGCCCTCAAATTCGGAGGTGGGTTTGTTGGCAATGTAGTTGATCGCACCGCCCGTCGTATTCATCCCAAAAAGTGTGCCTTGCGGCCCTTTCAGTACCTCAACGCGCTCTAAATCCAAGATCGCACCGCCGGTCATTGCCGAAAAAGGAATCGGCATCTCATCAATTGACACGCTGATCGTTTGTGGCGACGCCAGCGCGGTGTCCTGAAAGCCGATCCCCCGCATCGTGTAGGTGACCGATCCGTAGTAATTCATGTTCGCGGTGAAACCGCTGATCAGTTTTCCCAAGTCGAAGGTATCGGTGATCCCGGCTGCATTAATCGCGTCACCTGATGCGGTATCGATGGTCATACCTACATCGTTTGCATTTTGCTCCCGTTTTTGGGCGGTCACGATGACTTCCTCTACACCTGTAAAAACGCCGGTGTCTGTATCACTCTGACCAATCGCTATGGGCACCTGGGTGCTTACTGCGAGAATCGCACAGGCTGAAGCGAGAGTAATTCTGTACATTTGAGGCCTCCTGAAAATAGGTCGACGCATTGCGCGACATTTTTATTTATTGATTATAACATTACGGCTGTAATTAATTATGCATATAATGTTTAAAAAGGGAAGCCTTCCCGACAGCAAAACGCAACGCAAAAAAAGGAGTATCCAATGTCAATACTGGATCGGTTCAAACTTGAAGATCAAGTCGCTGTTGTTACTGGCGGCGGGAAGGGGATCGGGGAAGGCATTGCCTACGGTCTGGCGGAGGCTGGCGCAGATGTTGTCGTTGTATCCCGCACGACGGAACAAATAGCAAGGGTCGCAGCGAATATCAGGGAAATGGGCCGAAACGCACTGGCCATTACCGCGGATATCTCAAACTATGCTCGAGTTCAGGAAGTCGTTGCAGAGATAGAGCAAACAATGGGACGGCTCGACTGCTGGGTTAATAATGCGGGCGGCGGAGACGGTATCCCGCGCACGTTTATGGAGCTACCCGAGGAGCAGTGGGATGTTCAGCTCGATCTCAACCTAAAAGCGGTGTGGTCAGGGGCCCAAGCCGCGTCAAAGGTAATGAAAGAGCGGGGCTCGGGCACAATTATCAATATCTCTAGCATCCTCTCTCATACTGCCGCCCCGTCCAATGGACCCTATACGCTTGCGAAGACCGCGGTAGAGAATTTCACGCAGACCCTTGCTGCAGAACTCGCAGAGTTTGGTATTCGCGTCAACGCGATCGCGCCGGGACCCGTCCCTACTGAAGTATTCGTTAAATTCTTTGAAGTAGAAGAAAAAGACCTCCCCGAATTAGCCGTTACATTAGGCATTCCCCTTGGCCGGCTGGGTGATCCGACAGATATAGCACCCGCTGTGGTTTATCTAGCGTCGGATGCCTCTAGCTGGATGACCGGCAAGACGATTACTATTGCGGGAGGACTCTAGAGATACACCCGTAAATCAGCGAGTAAACAGCGGAAACACTCGGTGTCAGGCGCACTCAAGACGCTGTAAACAGAGAGGCTTTAAGTGGATACGCTTTACCAACAAAAAAAAAGCGCCCTGACACGCGATCGCATTATCATTGCCACGCTGGAATGCATTATCACGCACGGTTATGAGAGCACATCGGTAGCGAAGGTCGCCAAGCTTGCACAATTATCAACCGGCGCGATGCAGTATCACTTCGAAACAAAAATAGATGCCATTAAAGCTGCTATCGAATACCTGCACGATAAACGACTTGCTGACCGACAGCGGGATATGGCGAATATGCCCGCCGCCGACGACCCATTGGCCTACGGCATTAAAGTGTACTGGGAACACCTCAACAAAGATCATTTCCTCGCCTATCAAGAGCTAGTGATCGCGGCGAGAACCCACCCCGAGCTATCCGCCGTGCTGCGCCCTGCCTATCAGAAGTTTCTCGAGACCTGGCGCGCTGACTACAGCCGCGAAATTCCTGTCTGGGGACATAATCAGAAGAAAATGGATCTGGTGGCCGATGCGATTCAGTACCTTCTGGAAGGTCTTGCCTTCGGCAGACTGAATCAGCAAATTAGCGACTCAGACACGCAAGAGCTCATCAGCTTTATGACAGAAATAATGACTGACTGGGCGGCAGAGAATTTCGAAGACCCACCTAGGTGAGGCCCGTTTCGTGCCGTCGATCAGACGGCAAATTCCGCCCGGGCATCGTCAAGCACCTCCCACAGATAAACGGCGAGAGATTGGTCCACAAATAAAGAGAACACGGCCTCTGTGCCACGACGGTGGTGTGCAATGACCGTCGACACCCTCGCCACCTGCGTTTGCGCAACACTGCCAACCGAAAATGCTGGCTCGGAAAGATCAACACCACACAATTTGGCCATCATTTCAGCACGGGCATCGCCAGCAAGTAATAGCCAGGCATGGCTATGCTGACAGTAAAGCGGCCACAAGCCTGGCGAGACCGCTACTGACGACGCTGCCATGTTATCTGCACCACTCTCGGGCTGTAGCAACCAGAACTCTCGATGACTGAGCGACATAATCAGATCACCCTGTTGCGACGAGACAATCTGATTGGGCATCGCCGGCAGCGCGTAACCTTGCGCTTCCAGCCAGTCGCCCGCACCTTGGCCCCGCACACCCGATCGCCGGCACAATGACAGGTCGCTAAGCACCAGCGCAGTAGAATCCGAAGCGGAACTCTGGGTCGAGATGGGGCTACGCAGTGAGATCACAGTAATTGCCTCTCATTATCGCGGTCATAAAACGGCAGTGCCTCGACTCTAGCCTGCACCATCACGCCACCCTCCGTGCGGATCGAAATATGATCACCCGGATTGGCATTGTCGGGGTGCGCATACGCCAGCCCGATAATCTGATTGAGCGTGGGCGATATCTCACAGGACGTCACGTTACCCACAATGTCGCCGCCTTTAATCACCAGATGCCCTTCCAATGGCTTGGGCGCTGTGAGATCCAGCGCGAACCCGACCAACTGTCGGATGGGCCCGGAAGCCGCGAGAATATCGACCGAGCGGCGCCCCACAAAATCCGGCTTGGTGCGATTCATCGCCCAGTCCAGCCCCACTTCACCCGGGTGTGTCATGCCGTCCGTGTCCTGCCCGACAATAATGTGGCCCTTTTCTAAACGGAGGAGGCGCTGCGCCTCGACACCAAAGGGTTTGATGTGCCATCGCGCGCCCGCCTCTACAACGGCGTCCCACAACGCAGCAGCAAACAGGCTGGGCACGTGCAGCTCGTAGCCCAGCTCCCCTACAAACCCAACTCGCATCAGACGCGCAGGTACGCCAGCCACATCGCCTTCTCTGCAACCGAGATAAGGGAAAGCGTCGGCACTCACATCAATCGAACAGTCCAACGCCTCGAGCACCGCGCGGGAATCAGGCCCTGCGATGTTGATGGCCGAGAAGGCCGCCGTGACATTGGCGATATCAACGGAAAGTCGCCACTGCGCGTTCCAGCGCAGCATCTCCCGATACACTCGGTCGACGCCGCCGGTCGTCGCGGTGACGTAAAAATGATCCTCCGCAAGACGCGCGGCGACGCCATCGTCGATGACCACACCTTGCTCACTGACCAATACGGCATAGCGGGTGCGTCCCACGGGCTGCTTCAGGAACCCGTAGGTATAGAAGCGGTTCATGAACTCGGCAGCGTCGGGGCCGCGGAGCTCGATACCACCCAGGGTGCTGACGTCGATCACGCCAACGCCCGTCCTCACCGCCATAACCTCCTCAGCCACACAGCGCAGCTTGTCATCTGGCTGACCATAGAATGCGGGTCGCCCCCAGAGCCCTGCAGGCATCCACTGCGCGCCGGCTGCATCATGCCGGTCAGCGATCGCCGTTCGCCGGTGTGGATGAAACCGTCGGCCGGCTATGTGTCCCAGCGCCTCGGGTTTCACCGGTGGTCGCGCCGTGGTGACACCCGTCTCGCTGACCGTGCGCGCGGTGGCCTGTGCCACCAAACGTGCAGTGGGCAAGGCTGAATGCCGGCCTTGGGAGGGACCCATGCCGACTGTCGAGTAGCGTTTCACCAGCTGCACATCGCGGTAACCCAACCGGGTCGCGTTCACGATGTCTTTGATCTGCAGGTCCTCGTCGAAATCAACGAATTCCCGGCCCTTTGGGTGAGGAAAGATGGGCCATGGGTGATTCACTCGCGCGCCACAGATGACAGGCTCATCGTCTTCAGTGCTCATATCAACGCAACGCAGGGCGGCCCGCGCCGCGTTGCGGCCATCGGCTAATACTGCATCCAGCGAGTGCATGCTGTTCACGCTACCCGCCAAAAAGAGCCCTTCGGGAAGCCCGCTCAAGGTAAAGACTGCGCGTTCGTCGTGGTAGTCGAGTTTTGCCCCCGCCTGACACGCCAACTGGTA
>JAAEZV010000042.1 GCA_018222695.1 Gammaproteobacteria bacterium | reverse complement strand
GGCCCCTTCGCGATCCCTTTCCAGCAAATGCAGGGTCATGCGCTGGGCTGACTTGGGCCCCACTCCGGGCAGGTGCCGCAGGCCTTCAATCAACGCTTCAATAGATGGACTTAATTTCATATTAATCAGTCATTTATCTTACAAACGTCAAGCGAGAGCCAACTGATGACACAGTCACTCACGCGCGACTCTCGCTATCGGCACCGTGGCTCTCGGGCTCACCGTCGGCCACGTTGGGCCGGATACTCCCGGGAATAATCTGACCATCGAAGGCCTTCATTAAAGCGTGCAGCGCATCATCGCTAGAGATAGCCTGCTCAGCGGCGGCAAGACGGGCGGCTGCCAATGCCGCTCGGTGATTGGCAGGCGTGTGACCGCTATGGTCAGCCACCGTGATCTCGGCGCCGACGTCATGGCCTAAATGCCGCTTGAGCGCCTGCGCTAGCTGAGCCGGGTGACGCTCGTTGAGCAGGGTTGCATCACGCTCAGCTAGATTGAACCTTACCTTCTCCCCCACCACCTCCCTCAACTCAAGATTCAAAGCGATGTTATGAAGGATGCCGCCGAACTGAAACGCTTCAAACAGCTCGGGCCAGCTTTCCATTTTGAGATCCGCCAGGCTCACTCGCCCTGAGTGAGTCTCGTCGGCTTCTTGCGCCTGCCCCATCTGTGCGGATGCCTGCGAGATGGCAGGTTGGGGCGCGGCGGCCGCACCATTCGCCGCGGTATTTTTCGAAGGCGCCTCCCGCGGCCGACTGACTGACGGCTCACGAGAGAGATCTGAGGGCGCAACACTATCCCCTGCAGACGCTACCTCTTGGGCGAACAGACTGGCATTGGCTTCTTTTGGCTGCGCGGCCTGAGTCGTCACCTCATCAGATTCGGCGGCCTCGGGGGTCCTCGTTGGTGAGCTCTTTGAAGACCGTAGCGCCGCGCGTCCATTGAGTGACGACGGCGGTTCTGCTGATAAAGACGCTGCAGAGGCCCTATCAACCGAGCTCTGGATTTTGGGGATAGGGGTTGCTTCCGGCGTCACATCGAGAGCCACCGGCGCTACCGGTGGTTCAGGCTTTTTTGCCGGGGAGTCTCCCGCCGCGGTTTGCGGTTGAAAAACCGCTGCGGGCCGGAAAGCGATCATCCGCAACAGAATCATCTCCAGTCCTGCCCGGGCTGATGAGGCGAGATGCACCTCTCTTCGCCCACCGACGGCCATCTGCCAAAACAGCTGGGTGTCATCAATCGTGGCCCGTGCGGCGAGCTCGACGATGCGGGCTTGGTCCGGCCAACTGGTGTCCAACGCATCGGGAACCGTCTGGGCAATCGTCATTTGGTGCAGGATGTTACTCAGTTCATCCAGCGTTGAGACAAAATCGGGCGCGTGCTCGGCTATCTGCGACACCAGTGACAGCACCGCGGCGGGATCCTCGTCGAGGATGGCTGCCACCAGATCCAGCACCCTGCCTCGGTCTACGGTACCCAGCATCTCTGCCACCTCGGCGCCGACCAGCTTGCCTTCACCGTACGCGATGGCCTGATCCGTCAGGCTCAGTGCGTCGCGCATGGATCCTTCAGCAGCGCGGGCGATCAACGCCAGCGCCTCGGCGTCTGCGCTCACAGACTCCGCCCCCAGAATGTGCTCCAGGTGCGCCACGATTTGCTCGGGCTGCATGTTCTTCAGGTTGAATTGCAGACACCGGGAGAGGACCGTTGCCGGCAGTTTTTGAGGATCTGTGGTCGCCAGCAGGAACATCGCGTGAGGCGGCGGCTCCTCGAGCGTTTTCAACAAGGCGTTAAAGCTGTGGTTAGACAGCATGTGCACCTCGTCGATCAAATAGATTTTGTAGCGGGCATGGGTCGGCGTGTACTGCACGTTTTCCAGCAACTCACGGGTGTCCTCGACCTTTGTCTTGGACGCGGCATCGACTTCAATCAGGTCAACCGATCGACCCTCGGCAATTTCCGCGCAGGCCCCACACTCACCACAAGGTGTCGCAGTGACGCCAGTGTCACAGTTGAGACACTTTGCGAGAATCCGCGCAACGGTGGTCTTGCCCACGCCGCGGGTGCCCGTAAACAAGTAAGCATGATGGAGTCGCCCGGATTCCAGCGCGTTCACCAGCGCTTGCAGCACATGCTGCTGCCCGACCATCTCGGTGAAGTTGCCGGGTCGCCATTTTCGGGCGAGAACCTGATGAGACATGCCAGACCATCCGCGATTAAAGGAGGCGACTCGGACAGCCACACCCCGGCACCCGAATCAGTAACTACCGTTGCTCCCTTCCGGGCCTGGCGGGGTTCATCACTTATCGCTGCGAGGGGACCATCCGAGTCACCACAGAACCCGCCCTAAGACGGGGCCCGCTAGTGTCGCGAAAACCCTGCAGACACGCAAGCTGACCGGCCAAAAGCTGTTCTTTTGCCCTAATGTTAATTGGATTTACATTTAATGTGAATCCAATTAACATTATGCGCCGTAACAGCTACCGTTGTGACATGCCGAGACCGACCCTTTGAACCCAAATCTCATTAAATCCCTGTGGGCAGTGGCTTTGGCCATAGGCCTCAGCTTCGGCGGTACTGCGCTGATTAAGGCCAACAAGGTGACCACTACCTCGGTCGAGCGCATACCTATGCCGGTGGCAGCCACTGTCTTTAAACAGCAGCCAATGTTTACCCGCAACGCCAACTACCTCGGCGTGATCAAGGCCGGGTCGGACAGCGTCGTGGGATTTGAGGTAGCGGGCGTATTGACCGACCTGCCTGCCACTGAGGGCATGCGCGTGTCCCCGGGCGACGTGCTGGCCCAATTGGGCACGGACCGCAGGCAGGCGCGCCTGGACGCCGCCGCCGCCACCTATAGCCGCGTATCAGCCGAGCGGGCTCAAGCGGAAGCGCGAGCCGAGCGGATGGCGCAGTTGGTAGAGGACGGGTCTGCTTCCGAACAGGATTACGACGACGCACGATTCTCGGCACAGGCACTGGCTGCGGCAGAGAGCACCGCCGCCGCCCAGCGTCAGTCCGCACAATTGGAGCTGGAAAAGAGCACCTTGCGCGCGCCCTACGAGGCCGTGGTGGCCGAGCGACTGGTGCAAACCGGTGCGGTGGTCGCGCCTGGCACGCCTGTGCTTCGATTGGTCACCGCCACGGGCCGGGAGGCGCACGTAGGCGTCCCCGCTGATGTGGCACGGCGACTGGTGCCCGAAAATCACTACACACTGGTGCTTCAGGGAGAGCGGGTCAGCGCCGAACTGCGCTCTATCCGGGATGATCTCGATGCCACTACGCTTACCGTCGGCGCTGTCTTTGATCTCCCTGCGAGTACCCCCGTAGCGGTGGGCGAATCGGCGGTGCTGCAGATTGCCGAAACGGTTGACTCTGCTGGAGGCTGGCTGCCTATCTCTGCACTGCTGGAGGCCCCCCGGGGCCTATGGGATGTCCTCACGATTACTCCGGACACTGAGGGCAAGCAGCGAGCACAGCGTGAGAGTGTCGAAATTCTTTACACCCGCGGCAACGAGGTCTTTGTGCGCGGCACCCTCGCAAACGAGGTGGCCGTGGTGGCCTCGGGCCTGCAACGCATCAGCCCCGGCGACCTGGTCGAGCCCGTATTTAATAACGCCTCGCCTAACCCTGCAGCAGCACCCGGCTCATGATCGCTAAACTCCTCCACGCCAATACGCGCTATCTGGCGCTGGTGATTCTGACCATTTTGGTGGTGGGCTATACCAGCATGAGCGGTATGGCGCGCAAGGAAGATCCGGCCATCACCCCTTGGTTTGCCAAAATACAGATTTTCTTCCCTGGCGCGAGTCCTGCCAGAGTCGAAGCGCTGATTACCAAACCCATGGTCGATGCCCTCCGCGAAGAGCCCGATGTCATGGAGGTTGATGGCACCTCCGCCTCTGGTGTGTCACTGATTTTCGTAGAGGTCGACTACAAAGCGGCCCCGGCCCGACTCAAACAGATCATGGCCGAGCTGCGCGATGTCGTTGACCGGGTGGCGATGACGTTCCCCCCTGGCACCTCACCGCCAGATTTCGATGATGAAATCTGGACTGAGTTCGTCAAAATTATTGCAATCAGCGGTGCTGACGGCCGTGAGCTGTCACCGGCTCAACTGCGGCGGCAGTCGCTGCTCTTTGCCGACGCTGTCCGCAACGTGCCGATGACAAGGCGGGTCAAGTTATATGGCCTGCCCCACGAAGAGGTGCGCGTTGAACTGGACGAGACGCGGTTGTCGATGCTGGGCATTTCGATCGGCGAGGTCTCCGCGGCGCTGGCCGAGGCCGATGCAAGGGCCCCTGCCGGCCAGCTAACCGGTGCAGGCGCCGCCCTAACGGTAGAGCTGACCGGAGAATTCACTGATCTCGAATCGGTGCGTAACGTGATCGTGCGCGGCTTGTCCGATGGACGTGCGATCCGCATTTCAGATCTCGCTGAGGTGCGTAAGACCGAGGTTACGCCCTTCGAGAGCGTGTCACTTTCCAACGGTCAGCGATCGGTACTCATTGCGGCCGAGATGCAACCGGGCTATCAGGTGGACCGCTACGGTGCCACGTTCGACGCCTTCCTCGAGTCCTATCGTGCCGCTGCGCCCAATGGCGTGAGCATTGAGACCAGTTTTGATCAGGCGGGCTACACCAAAGACCGTCTACTGAGCGTGGGCAAAAATTTGTTGATGGGCATTGCTCTGGTGCTCATGGTACTGCTGGTCACGTTAGGCTGGCGCGCTGCGCTCGTGGTCGCTGTGATTCTGCCGCTGTGCACGTTGACGTCGATGATCGCCCTCTTCTATCTGAAAATTCCGATTCAGCACATGTCAGTGACCGGGCTCGTCGTAGCGCTGGGTCTTTTGGTCGACGGCTCCATTGTGATGACCGATGAGATTCGCAAACGTCTGTTGGCGGGATTGCCGCCAACCGAGGCGATGCGTGGTGCGGTGACGCGCATGCGCATCCCGCTGATGTCCTCCACTCTGACAACGGTCCTGGCTTTCATTCCGATGGTGTTGCTGCCCGGCGCCGGGGGCGACTTCCTGGGATCGATTGCCGTGGCGGTGGTTGCAATGCTGGTGTCGTCCTTCGTGCTGGCGGTGACCGTGACGCCGGTTCTCGCCTCTCGGTGGCTGCCCTCAGGTCTCGCGCTCGAGCGCCGGTGGTGGCGTGCGGGCGCCGATAACCAAAAACTGACGGATACATTCAGACGCTCACTCGATTGGTCCATTCGTAACCCGCTGGGTGCCTTTGCCCTCGCTCTGGCGCTGCCGATGACCGGGTTTCTTAGCCTCAGCACGCTGACCCTGCAATTCTTCCCGGGCACCGACCGCGACCAAATGTATCTGGACGTCAAACTGCCCGAGGGCGCATCGATAGATGATTCGCTGGCACTGGTCGCCCAGGTCGATCAAAAGCTGCGCGCCGAGCCCCTGATTCGCCGGGTCGACTGGGCGATTGGCGAGAGCCCGCCCGAGTTCTACTACAACCTGCGCGCCAACGTGAAAGGTGTGCCCAGCTGGTCCCGGGCGCTGGTTTTGACCACCGACGAGAACCAGACCGATGCGCTGATCCGACGATTGCAAATAGAGATCGATCGGGAGTATCCGCAGGCGCAGATCCTGGTTCGTGGTATTGACCAGGGCCCGCCGGTGGAGGCGCCACTTGAGGTGCGGCTGTATGGTCCGAGCACAGAAATCCTGAAGGAACTTGGCGAGCAATTTCGGCGGCGAATGGCCGCCCTCCCCGACATCACACATACCAGGGTCTCGATGGCGCCAGCGCCACCTAAAGTGGTCTTTGATCTCGACGAATCTGCGTTAAAGCGCACCGGGCTCAGTAAAGCCGAGGTCGCGCGGGGGATTGAAAGCGCCTTGAAGGGACGTGTCGGCGGCGAGTTACTTGAGGGCACCGAACGACTGCCGGTTCGGGCGATCCTGAAGCGCGAGGAATGGGACAGCACCGACGACCTCGCCAATATCCGCATTCCCGTGCAGCGCCAAGGACGCGACACGCTTGTGCCTGCTGTGCCCCTCAGCGCATTGGGCAGTGTGGGGCTCATCCCCGATGAGAGCCCCATTGCTCGCAAAAATGGTGACCGGCTCAATAATGTGCAGGGTTTTCTCAAGCGCGGCGTGCTGCCCGAGGAAGCCCTGAAAATGCTGGCGGCAGATTTACGGGCCAATCCGATCGCCCTCCCCAGCGGGTACTTTCTGGAGTTCGGTGGCGACAGCCAGGAACGTGGCGAGCTGGTTGCAGATCTGATGGCACCATTGGGCACGATCATTGCCGCCATGCTGGCGACCATCCTGCTCACCTTTAACTCCTGGCGACTGACCGGCATCGCATTTGGTGTCACCGCTTGCTCCTTCGGTCTCAGCCTGCTGGCACTGGCGGTATTCCAGTATCCGTTGGGTATTCAGGCGCTGATTGGCGTCATCGGCTCGGTCGGCGTCTCGATTAATGCGGCGATCATCATTCTCAGCGGGCTCAAATTGAATGAGCAGGCGAGCCTTGGCGACCCCGATGCCATTGTCGATGTGGTGATGGACGCGAGTCGACATATCGTCTCGACTACCGTCACCACGTTTGGCGGCTTTTTGCCGCTGATATTGGAGGGCAGTCAGTTTTGGCCGCCTTTCGCGATGGCGATCGCTGGCGGCGTATTGCTCTCGACGATCGTATCGTTTTACCTCGTGCCGCCGCTTTATACTCTGTTAATGCACCCCGGACGACACTTTCTGAAGACCAAGCCTCAGGCAACGCCTGAAGCGCCCGTCGCGCTGAGGGAGGCCGCATGAGTCAAGCTCGCTGCAACTACCATCACGGCGATTTGAACAATGCCTTGATCACCGCGGCTGCAGAATTAATTGAGCGGGATGGCACGCTGGACTTCACTATGGCGGAGGCTGCTGCCAAAGCCGGCGTCAGCGCCGCGGCGCCTTACCGACACTTTGCCAACAAGGAAGAGCTGCTTAGAGCTGTGCGTGACCTTGCATTTCTGGGTCTCGACCACGCGGCGATGGAGACGCGAGAAGCGCATGAAGAGGGATCTCTGGAGAGCATACTGGCTTTGGGCCACACCTACCTGGCCTTCGCTCGCGAGAAACGCGCTTTTTTCTCACTCATGTGGGAAGACCGAGGTGACAGCGTCGAGCGCCGCGTCGAAGCGCAATCCAAATATGGGGGCTTCGGAGTGCTAGTGGGCATGGTGCAGACATTCTGTGAAAAACAGGGCAGCGGAGATGTCGATGCGCTGTATTTTGCGACCCAAATTTGGTCCATGGCCCACGGTATCGCCACGCTCGAAGCGAATCAGATGCTCGATCTGTTTGACGCGTCTATTCAACCCGAGCACCTGCTCGACGATGGCGCACGGACCATGCTGGCGGGAATCCTGAACCCATCGTTTGGCAACACTCCAAAGCTAGCAGGCATGCAGAAGCGCGCTTGATCCCATCGACCGCAGTCTAGGTCTTGCCTGTTCCCAGCCCAATGAGGCGACAAGGCTTTGACTTGGCCCAGCGAGGTGACGATGGGATACTGCGCACGCTCCGCCCGTAGCACAACTGGATAGTGCAACGGCCTTCTAAGCCGTAGGTTGCAGGTTCGAGTCCTGCCGGGCGGGCCACCCGACCACACAACCACCGGAAGTCGTCATGGCAAAAGCTTCGCGAAGCGGCCAGTTACTTTTTAGCTTGAGCTTTGCGTGGGTAATAGCCGTTTCCGTGTTCGTGGCAATCGATGCCCGCACCACAGCCCGCCCTCCCATCGCCGCGGAAGGGCTCCTTAGCCTGCTAAATGTCTACCTACCTGTGCTGGCCTTATCTGTTTTTCTGCTCCTGTTCCTCACCCGTCGTCGCGACCCGTTTCCATGGACTGAAAGATTCTGTGTCGACCGTCAAACAGCGGGCAAAGAGGTGCTTTGGATATTTGCCTACTTACTCACAAGCCAACTGATTTTGGGTTTTGTCTTCAATACAGGACTCCATTTCCCTGGGCCTGATGTTTATCAGCAAACGGACCACCGCCAAGGAGAGGTCATTACGTGGATGCTATTAAACGGACTCTTTTATGTGGCGCTGCCAGTTTACTGGCTGAACCGGATCGGGCTCCGCCTCAAAGGCCTGTTCAGCCCGTGGCCCTGGCGCCGCAATCTTTGGATCATCGCTGCTTATTGGGCGCTCGATTTCTTTGGACCCATTATCGGCGGCGTCGATTTTTTCTCTCTAAGCACAGCAGAATATGTTGTAGGAGTTCCCACAAGTGTTGTCGCAAATACCATTGGAGCGGGGCTGCCCGTCCTACTGCTGATGCATGTCATGCTCATTCCACGACTGATGCTGCTTTTCGATAGTAAGCTCACCGTGATCGCAGTAGCGGGTTTTTTCTACGCCATTTTTAGTCTTTTTGATCCCGGCGTAGATTACGGGTCTCTCGATATGGGGACGCTGAGCGTTACCTACATCATCATGACGCAGGTCTTGGTCGGCATGGGCAAGGCGACTTTCACGGTTGTCACTGGCAACCCCTGGATACACTTTATAACGCTACATGTTCTCAGCGCTCGCATTCCATTTGACACGGCGATGTACGCAGAAATCTTCGCAGGGTAATACCGGCGCCACATGCTGGCTGCTGTACTAGGCAGGCAGGCCGAAATCCAGCATGATTTAGCTCACCAAAACGATAAGAATTGGGAGCCTCCATGCCACGCCACATCTTGATCTCTGATGGCCCCACTCAACCCAACCCTGAAGAGATCGATACATTCTGGGAGCGCGCATGCGAGCAGTACACGGGGTTGGGCGATAACTATCAGGTGCGCTCTCTAGGCATTGATGCCGAGACCACAACCCAGATTCTGGACTACATCAAAACCCGCGACAAAGTGGCGACCTTTAGCTTGCCCTGGGTGATCGAGGCGAACGGCTTCCCCTACTCTGAACCCGGTACGCCCATCGTACTCTGTGACTACGCTGGCATCCCGCATCTCATCGTGCAGCTCACAGACGTCCGCGTGACGACGTTCGGGGACATCAGTTACGCGGAGTCATCACTCGACGGCCCGCCCGTTCAGGATCCTGAAGTCTGGATTCCGTTACATCGTCAATACTGGAACGGCTTGCTGGCCGCTTATGGGCGGGAGTGCACTGATGACATGCCAGTGCTGATCGAGCCATTTGACTACGTCGGCGAGATCATCTGATGGCCATTCCAACGCATAGTCCCTTCGTCATCATTGGCGCAGGCATCCATGGGTTGAGCACGGCCTATCATCTGGCACTGCAACTCAAAGCGACCGGCAAGGGTGACGGAAACGACATCATCATTCTCGATAAGTCAGGAATCTGCTCCGGGGCGACGGGTATTGCCTGCGGTGTGATTCGCAATAACTATTTTCAGCCCGCCATGCGTGAGCTGATGGCCCACTCCGTGAACATTTGGGAGAGCGACCCCGAGACCTACAGCTACCACCCTGTGGGATATATGCAGATCAGCTGTGAATCCATGCGTGAGGATGTGGCGGCGATCCATGCCCAACAACAGGCGATTGGCTATGAGTCCGTCTTCGTTGAGGGCGCTGCCGAGAGTGCGCGCTACATGAAGGGCCTGTTCTCAGACTGGCGCGCACAGGGCATCACCTCTGTTCTCCATGAAATGCCGGGCGGTTACGCTAACAACTCACGCGCGATGATTGGATTGGCGGCCAAAGCCGAGGCGCTGGGCGTGCGCATTGTCAGTGGCATCACTGTCAAAGCGCTCGAGAGTGACAACAGCCATGCCATTACTGCCGTCGACACTGACTTGGGCCGCATTGAGTGTGATTACGCCGTGGTCGCGGCGGGCCCCTGGGTACGCAGCTTCTGGGAAATGCTGGAGCTCCCCATGGAGGTTGGCATCCGCAATCCGGCAACCCGAGAAATGACCGAGGGGATCCCCATGTGGATCTACTGGTCACTGCAGGAAGGCACGCTGGGCGTCGACCCCAAACTGCAGGTGACCAACGACGGCGCCATGCCACCGGTCATTCATGTGGATACCGATGCGCCGCTGTATTCCGACCAGAATGGCCGACTGATCACAGATAAACTTTGGGGCATCTACTACAAGCCCGACTTCCATTTCGGCGGCGTGCAGGGCGGTGCCGCACCCTTCATCGTCGACAAGCCAGCGGCAGACGTTGCGGTAGACCCCTATGGGCCGGCCTCACCGGAATTCGTGGTGGGCGCGGAGTTCGCAGAGATGTGGGTTTCGGCGCTGGCACACTGTCAGGAACGTTTTTCGGGCACCCTGCCCCAATTCAAAAAAGAACCCTCGGGCGGCATCGGCGCCTTCACGCCCGACAGCTTCCCGGTATTCGATAG
>JAAEZV010000041.1 GCA_018222695.1 Gammaproteobacteria bacterium | reverse complement strand
CCCGAGCTGGAAGGCGATTGCAGACGCGCCCTGGTCTGAGCAGTGGCAACACCTGCAGGACCCCAGTTTCCGCAGCCAGCTGCTTTCCGAACAGGGTGAGCCCACGGGTAGCGACCTGCAGCTGATCGCTGATTTGATGGAGACCGCCTTCTCGATGCAGTACGAAATGCTGCCCGGCTTCAATTACGAGCCCACTGCGGAGCAATCCATCGAGCAGCGGGCCGCAGCGGCGGGTGTGACGGCTGCGGAGTATGCCTATGATTTCATGATGCGTGACGAAGGTGCGGGCATGATCTACTTCCCGTTACTGAACTACGCCAACGGGAATCTCGATTTTCTCGAAGAGGCGCTGGATTCGGATGACTGCGTGAATTCGCTCTCGGACGGCGGTGCCCACTGCGGAACGATCTGCGATGCCGCGGCGACCACATTCATGCTTCAGCATTGGGTACGCGACCGGGAAGGGCAGCGAATGCCACTTGAGCGCGCCATCAAGCGCCAGTGCCGTGACACCGCCAGGCTTTACGGCTTCGAGGATCGTGGCGTGCTGGCGCCGGGCTTACTTGCTGACCTCAATGTGATCGACCTCGATGCGTTGCAACTGAATTTACCCACGGTGGCCTTCGATCTGCCCGCGGGAGGGCGGCGCCTGCTTCAGACGGCTTCGGGTTACGACTGCACGATCAAGTCGGGGCGGGTTACGTTCCGAGGCGGTGTCGCAACGGGTGAGTATCCGGGGCGCGTTATTCGGGGTCCTCAGCCGGAGCCGGAGTCGTCCACCCCCCCAGCGACTGCCAGCGATTCACGATAAGGCAGAATAGCTCAGCGGTTTTGGCGGCATCGTAATCTGCCGAGTGCGCTTCGTTGTTGTCAAAGGGGATGTCTGCCAGCGCACAGGCCCGCGCGAGCACCGTGTGGCCCACTGCGAGCCCGGCGAGGGTGGCGGTGTCGAAGTGGGAGAAGGGGTGAAACGGATTCCGCTTTAGCCCCAACCGCTCTGTAGCGGCATTCAGAAATCCCGCGTCAAAGTGCGCGTTGTGGCCCACCAGAATGGCCCGGTTGCAGTGGTTCGACTTGACCGCTTGCCGCACGACAGCGAACAGTTCTCCAAGGGCAATGTCTTCAGGCACTGCGCCGCGCAGAGGACTCTCGGGATCAATGCCGGTGAATTCCAGTGCAGACGGATCAAGGTTTGCGCCCTCAAACGGCTCGACGTTGCGACTGTGGGTTTCGGCGATCTCTAATTGGCCATCCTCATTCATCGTGAGCAGCGTCATGGCGATCTCGAGTATGGCGTCGGTCTGACAGTTGAAGCCGCCGGTTTCGATATCCACTACGACTGGCAAGAACCCGCGGAATCGGTCGCGCATTGTCGGGCCCGCTGCGGCCGTGAGGGTCTGGTCGTCATCGGCACCTGCTGGGTGCGTGGAATCAGTCATCGCCGCTAGCGGGACACTGTCCAGCCCACGCTGTCACCAGCACGAATAGGCACGACTTCGCTGTCACCGAGGCGGAATGCCTCGGGTATGGACTGAGTGTCTTTGGTGAGCGTGATTGAGTCGCTGTTGCGTGGCAAGCGGTAGAAGTCCGGGCCGTTGAAGCTGGCAAACGCCTCTAGCTGATCGAGTGCGTTTTCCTCTTCAAAGACTTCCGCATAAAGCTCGAGCGCGGCATGGGCGGTGTAGCAGCCCGCGCATCCACAGCTTGATTCCTTGTCGCCCCTGGCATGGGGTGCTGAGTCCGTGCCGAGGAAGAAGCGTGGGTGGCCTGATGTGACCACCTGGCGCAGTGCCGATTGATGTTTATCGCGCTTGAGTACGGGCAAGCAAAACAAGTGTGGTCGGATTCCTCCCACCAGCATGTCGTTGCGGTTGTAAAGCAGATGGTGCGCTGTGACCGTCGCGGCGACATTGTCGCCAGATGCCTGAACAAACTGCACCGCGTCGGCGGTGGTGATGTGCTCAAACACGATACGGAGCGCAGGGAAGGCGTCGACGACAGGGATGAGCGCGGAATCGATGAAGGCTTTTTCGCGATCGAAAATATCCACGTGATGATCGGTGACTTCACCGTGTATCAGCAGTGGCAAATCATGCCGCTCCATCGCCTCGAAAACGGGATACAGCGCCTCGATGCCCGTGACGCCCGCATCCGAGTTGGTGGTTGCGCCGGCCGGGTAAAGTTTAATGCCCTGCACATGCGGAGACTCGGCCGCCTCCGCCACCATCTCGGGGGTGGTGGCGTCAGTGAGATAAAGGACCATGAGCGGGTCGAAGTCCCGGCCGTCTGGGACATGAGCCAAAATGCGTTCTCGATAACTGAGTGCATCTGTCACATTCAAGACCGGTGGCGTGAGGTTGGGCATGACGATGGCACGCCCAGCCCAACGGGCCACGTCGGTCACCGTGGTGGCGAGGGCTGCCCCGTCCCGCAGGTGGATGTGCCAGTCATCCGGCAATGTCAGCGTTAACGCGGTCATGATCAAAGGTACCCACTCGGTCTTGCCAGTGTAGCAGAGGTCGGGCGGTCGCAACCGAGGCTGTGGCTTGTGTGGCGCGGAGCCAGTCGCGGACGTACACTACGCTCCCGTTTTTTTTAGGCATGGTTATGGCAACGGCGAATAAGGTTGTGCTCGCATACTCCGGGGGGCTGGATACCTCGGTGATCGTGCGCTGGCTGCAGGAAACCTACCAGTGTGAAGTGGTGACGTTCACTGCAGACATTGGCCAGGGCGAGGAAGTTGAGCCCGCTCGCGCCAAAGCGCAAGCACTGGGTGTGGAGGAGATTTACATTGAAGATCTCCAGGAATCCTTTGTGCGCGACTTCGTGTTTCCCATGTTCCGTGCCAACACGGTATATGAGGGTGAGTACCTGCTTGGCACCTCCATCGCCCGGCCGTTGATCGCGCAGCGATTGGTTGAAATTGCCAATGAGACCGGTGCCGACGCCATCGCCCACGGTGCAACCGGTAAAGGGAATGACCAGGTGCGTTTTGAGCTGGGCGCCTATGCTCTGAAACCCGGTATTCAGGTGATTGCGCCGTGGCGAGAGTGGGACCTGAACTCCCGCGAGGCGCTCATGGCCTACTGCGAGCAGCACAATATCCCCGTGGACTTTGCCAAGGCACAAAAGAAATCGCCTTATTCCATGGATGCCAACCTGCTGCACATTTCCTATGAGGGTGACGTGTTGGAGGACCCTTGGATCCCGCCCGAGGAAGACATGTGGCGTTGGACGGTGAGCCCTGAAGCTGCGCCCGATCAGGCGGAAGAACTGATTCTGACCTTTGAGCACGGAGACGTGGTAGCGATCGACGGTGAGGTGCTGACCGCTGCGGAGATACTGGCGAAGTTGAACGAGCGAGGCGGTGCTAACGGAATCGGTCGCGCCGATATTGTCGAGAACCGCTATGTGGGAATGAAATCCCGCGGCTGCTACGAGACGCCCGGGGGCAGCATTCTGCTGCGAGCTCATCGTGCCATCGAGTCCATCACGCTGGATAGAGAAGTGGCGCATTTGAAAGACGAGCTCATGCCGCGTTATGCCAAGCTGATTTATAACGGATACTGGTGGTCTCCCGAGCGCCATGCACTGCAAGCCGCTATCGACCAGACGCAAACGGTGGTGAACGGCGATGTGCGGGTTTCGCTGTATAAGGGCAACATCACCGTCACCGGTCGGCGATCCAGTGACTCTCTATTTGACGAGAGCATTGCCACGTTTGAAGAGGATGGCGGCGCCTACGATCAGGCTGATGCCGAGGGTTTCATCAAGCTCAATGCGCTGCGCTTGCGCATCGCCGCCACTAAAGGTCGCCAGAATCAGTAGTCCCCCTGCCTGGCACTGCTGATTCTTTGGAGACTCTTCTGAGCCTGTGCGCACCCGGCGCTGGCTCTTCGAAAAGGGTGTAAAGTGGTGTGGCACCGCAGGGTGCTCGCTGTGGCCCTGTCTGGTAGCAAAGCGCGGGCGTCATGTGGTCTGCGCGGCTGCCGGCAGGGACCGGTAAGGAGAAGGTTATGAATTCGACGGTTGATATTCCTCCAGTCCAAGAGATGGACGCTGAGGCTTTCGACGTTATCATCATCGGCGCGGGCCTCTCAGGAATTGGTACCGCGGTGCGGCTCCAGCGAGATTGCCCGGATCGCGACTTCATTTTGCTGGAGCGACGCGAAGCGATCGGGGGTACCTGGGACCTGTTTCGTTATCCCGGCATTCGCTCTGACAGTGACATGCATACCCTGGGATACGATTTCAAACCCTGGGAAGCCGAAAAAAGTATCGCAGACGGCCCTTCGATTCTCAGTTACGTGAATGAGACGGCCGACGAGCACCGCATTCGCGAACGTATTCGTTTCAGCCAAAAATTGATCGCTGCTGACTGGTGCAGCGAACGAAGTCAGTGGCAGCTGACCGTCGAGACTCCAGAAGGCGTCAGGCGCTATCGTTGCGGTTTCCTTCTGATGTGTGCCGGGTATTACAGCTACGATCAGGGCTACGAGCCAGACTTTGAGGGCAAGGCGGCCTTCAGGGGGGAGTGGATCCATCCCCAGTTTTGGCCGGACAGCCTTGATCACGCGGACAAAAAAGTCGTTGTAATCGGTTCAGGTGCTACGGCGATGACGCTGGTACCCAATATGGCGCGGCAGGCTTCGCATATCACGATGCTGCAGCGCTCCCCGACGTATGTGGTCTCGAGGCCGTCCATTGATGGCCTCGCCAATTGGTTGCGTCGGGTTTTACCCCCCAAGCTGGCCTACGACCTCGTCAGATGGCGAAACACGCTCTGGCAGCAGTGGATGTACGGTCTGTCGCGCATCGCCCCGGGGGTCCTCAAGCGCTCGCTGCTGAAAAAAGTCCGGGCAGAAATCGGTGAATTGGTCGATGTTGAGAAGCACTTTACTCCGCGCTACAACCCGTGGGATCAGCGTCTGTGTCTGGTGCCGGATGACGATCTGTTCCGTGCGATTCAGTCAGGCAAGGCCTCGGTGGTCACCGATCACATTGAGAAGATCACGGAAAACGGTGTGCAGCTGGCCTCCGGTGCGCACCTCGACGCCGACATTATTGTTTGCGCGACAGGGCTGGAATTGGTCGTGCTCGGCGGCGCGGAATTTACCCTCGACGGTGAGGCGATCGACTTTGCCAACGAATGGACCTACAAGGGCATGATGTGTTCCAACATCCCCAACATGGTGCACACCTTCGGCTATATCAACGCGTCCTGGACGCTGCGTGCGGATTTGATAGCGACCTGGGTCTGTCGTTTGCTGAACCACATGCGCACGACAGGTATGACCACAGCGACGCCGCGTATTGCAGATGAGCTGGCCGACTCCATGAGCCAGCGTTTCTGGATTGATGACTTCTCCGCCGGGTACATGCAGCGGGTGATGCACCGCTTCCCCAAACAGGGCGATCAGATGCCCTGGATGAACCCGCAGAACTATCGCAAGGATCGCAAAATGTTCCGCGATGACCCCCTTCAAGATGACGAGCTAGTGCTGGAACGTGCAGGTGTGGTGGCCGAAACGGCAGTGCTTCAGGAGGCCAGCTAGCCCTCCATGACCGCGCCCGGGCTGCAGGAGAGCAGCATTTATTGTCCTTACTGCGGCGAGTCGATTGAGGTGCTCTTAAACCCTGAAGACGTGGGCGCGGAGTACATCGAAGATTGCCAGGTGTGCTGCCGGCCGATTGAGTTTTTCCTTCGTGAGGATGCGGGTGGATGGCTGGAAGCCGAGGTCCGATCTGACGTCGATTAGCGCGTTACGCTAAGTTGTGAAAGTCTTCTGTGATGTGTCAGCGCCGCGCTCAGAACGCGGGTAGTGGAACTGCGCTGTCAGTGAAAGTCCCGGGATTGCACAGCCAAAGCGCTCAAGTGATCGCTGCAGTCTTCCAGTGTGCCGGCAATCACATGCGTCACGCCGTCGCGAGATTCCACCGTGCCTTTGACTAACAGTAATCGGGCGGTCATCAGGCTTTGTCGGTAGCGCTCCTGAATCGCTGGCCAGACGATCACGTTGATATTGCCTGTCTCATCTTCCAGAGTCAGAAACACCACGCCTGAAGCGGTGCCCGGACGTTGCCGGCAGGTGACCAGCCCGGCTACTCGTACAAAGCGATGATTACCCAGCGTCTCAAGCTCCGTTTGCCGCCGGCATCGGTCAAAGGGGGGTTGGTGGCGCAGCAAGGACAGGGGATGTGACCTGAGGGTCAGTCCGGTGCTTTGATAATCGGCGATAACATCCTCGGGGAGCGTGGGCGCAGCCGTGACGGCCGCATCGTCCTGAGAGCGCTGCACTGCACCTTCGTTCGGCAGCAACGGGCGATGATCTTCCAGTGCCATGGTTTGCCAGTGGGATTGATAACGATTGCCACTGATACCCGAGAGTGCATCAGCGGCGGCGAGCGCTTCCATGTCGCCGCGATCGAGGCAGGCGCGTTGGCGCAGGTCAGCGACGTTGGCAAAGGGGCGCAGACGCTGTGCCGCGTGAACACGCTGGCCTGCTGCCTCACTCAGCCCTTTGATCAATCTCAATCCCAGTCTGATGGGTGGTTGCTGCTGGTCCGCTGAAGACAGGATCTGATGGTCCCAACTGCTGTGATTCACATCGACGGGTAAGACCATGATGTGATGTCGTCGCGCATCCTGTATCAGTTGTGATGGCGAATAAAAGCCCATTGGTTGACTGTTGAGCAGCCCGACATAGAAAGCGGCGGGGTGATGGCATTTGAGCCAGGCAGAGACATAGGCGAGCAGAGCAAAGCTCGCCGAGTGCGATTCCGGAAAGCCATAACCGCCGAATCCTTTGATCTGATTGAACAACCGATCTGCAAAATCTGCGGTGTAGCCCTTGTTGATCATGCCTTGCTTGAGCTTGTGCTCGAAGCTGAGGAGTTTGCTGTTCTTGCCCCAGTTGCTGATGGCGCGTCTCAGAGCATCGGCTTCCCCTCCGGTGAACCCTGCAGCCACCATGGCCAGGCGAATCACCTGTTCCTGAAAAATCGGTACACCCAATGTGCGCGACAGGACCGACTCAATGTCCTTGTTGGGGTAGTTGATTGCTTCCAGTCCGGCCTTGCGGCGTAGGTAGGGGTGCACCATATCGCCCTGAATCGGGCCGGGCCGAACAATGGCGATCTCGATCACCAGGTCGTAAAAGCAGGCGGGTTTCAGTCGTGGCAGCATCGACATTTGCGCGCGCGACTCGATCTGAAACACACCGAGAGAGTCGGCCTTTTGCAGCATTCTGTAGGTGGCGGCATCTTCTTTGGGAATATCCTGTATGCGGCGGATATCAGGATGATCCCGGCTGATCATGTCGAGGCTTTTGCGAATGGCTGACAGCATGCCGAGGGCGAGAATATCGACCTTCAATAGCCCCAACGCCTCGATATCTTCTTTATCCCACTGGATAACCGTGCGGTCAGGCATGCTGGCATTTTCAACGGGTACCAGATTCGAAATCGGCCCACGGCTGATGACAAATCCACCCACATGCTGGGAGAGATGGCGGGGGAAGCCCAGAATTTCCTGAACCCTAGTCATAAAGTGGTCTGCCAGTTGTTCAGATCGTGCCAGGCCCTGTTGTTGAAAGCGGTTGGTCAGTTCTCGCTCCCGATTCCACCAGGCCAGAGAGCTCGCCAGTTCATCGATAAAGCTGGCATCAAATCCCATGGCTTTGCCGACATCCCGGACCGCGCTGCGCGACCGGTAGGTGATCACCGTTGCGGCCAGCGCCGCGCGGCGACGGCTGTACTTTTCATAGATGTACTGAATCACTTCCTCGCGCCGTTCATGCTCGAAGTCCACATCAATATCAGGTGGCTCATCCCGCTCCCGCGAGATAAATCGCTCGAATAGCAGCGAGACCTGCTCCGGGGAGACTTCGGTGATGTGCAGGCAGTAGCACACGACGGAGTTGGCAGCAGAGCCTCTGCCCTGACAGAGGATATGGCGTGACTTGGCAAACTGGACAATGTCGTAGACGGTCAAAAAGTAGTACTCGTACGACAGCTCGCTAATCAGATCGAGTTCCTGATGGATGCGCGTCTGGATGCCCTCCGGCACGCCCTCTGGCCAGCGCAATCTGGCGCCGGCCGCGACTTCCTGTCGCAGATAACTGTTGGCAGTGTGGTGTGACGGTACGACCTCTTCCGGATACTCATAGCGCAGCTCATCAAGACTGAACTGGCAGCGGTCAGCGATATCACGCGTCTCGCTGATGAGTGTTTCGGGGTAGAGCGAGTGCAAGGTATCCAGTGTGCGCAGATGCTGCTGGCTATTGATCAGCCGGCGGTGTCCTAGTTGCTGTACTGGAGTCTGGAGTCTGATCGCCGTCAGCACATCATGTAGCGCCTTGCGTTTGGCGCTGTGCATTTGCACTTCGCCACAGGCCACCATCGGTACCTGAAGGTTTTGTGCTATGTGATAGCGGTGTTTGAAGCGGCGCCATTCATCATTCCCCAGCAACCTGCTGATACCGATCCAGACCCGCCCTTTGCACCGCCTTGCCAGTTGCTGGAGATGAACGGCCTGCTTGTCGGTGTCATCCGGCAACAGGATGAGCAGGCAGCGTTTGAGGTGAAAGATCACGTCGCGCAGATGCACGCGATATTGCCCTTTTCCGCTGCGGCGGCGCGCGCGACTGATGAGCCCCGAGAGTTCCCCATATGCCTCGCGGCTGGGGACCAGTGCAATCAGGCGAATACCTTCGGTCAGCGTGAATTCGCTACCCACAATCAGCTTAAGCCCCAGCTCTTTGGCGGCGACGTGTGCCTTAACAACCCCTGCCAGCGAGCACTCGTCGGTAATGGCCAGTGCGTGATAGCCACAGCTGGCTGCGCGGCCGATGAGTTCCTCAGGTGCCGAGGCGCCGCGTAAAAAGCTGTAGTGGGTCAGGCAATGCAGTTCGGCGTACACAATAAATACTGTATAAATAAACAGTATTCTAACGGTGTGCGGGCTGCCCTGAAAAGCGTCGCGGTGAAATAGCGTAGACTATTTTTTCTAGGCGCCGCTGACGGAGCGAGCAGAAGGTGAGCGGACACAGGAGTGGAGCATGAAAGTAATTGACCGACGCCGCGGCCAATATGTCCTGATTGGCGTGCTCTCTTTATGGTTGCTGGCTTGTACCGGTGTACCTGAGGGGGTTGATCCTGTTACCGGGTTTGATCAAAACCGGTATCTCGGTACCTGGTACGAAATTGCTCGGCTGGACCACAGTTTTGAGCATGGTCTGAGCGAAGTCAGCGCAACTTACGACGTGAACTCCGACGGCAGCATTGCGGTGTTGAATCGTGGATTCGATCAGGAGGAAGGCGAGTGGCGCGAGGCGGAAGGCGTTGCACGCTTTGTGCAATCTCCCGACATCGCGCACCTGAAGGTGTCTTTCTTTGGTCCCTTCTATGGCAGCTACGTGGTCTTTGAACTGGGTGAGAACTACGACTACGCCTTTGTCTCGGGTTTCAACCGCAGTTATTTATGGTTTCTCGCGCGAACGCCCCAGGTCAGCGAAGCGTTACGAGCGCAGTTTTTACAGCGCATAACCGAGCTGGGCTTCGATCCGGATGAGCTCATCTGGCTGGATAATGCCTCTGAGGATGTAGCGAGCCGATAGAGAGCTGATCGTCAGGCGGGAATAAAACGTCGTGACGAGGGCCGCTGAAGTCAGCACTTTCGGCTGCATGCGACAGTGAAGCGCGCCGGCGTTAGGCAAAAAGCCCATGTAGATACCAGCGGCGATTGTGCCGGTCCTGATAGATCCAGACGGGCTGTTTCTGGCGTGTTTGGGCGATGTAGTAATCCCGGCTGACAGGGGTAGTCCACCACTGGTCCTCAATCCGCTCCGGACCATGGAGGACATCGAGCGGTCCATTCCAGTACAGCCGCTCGGTATCCTGATGAATGGGCTGTGGTGTCGGTAACAACCAGAATGGGCGCTGCCCTAAAGCGTCGCTATCACGGTCTTCCCGGGTGCTCAGCGTATGCGTCTCCAATACGGCATTTTCCGGGAGGTGCTCATAACGGCAATCGAGATAGCCGACAGCCTGTAATCCCAGTCTACTGCGCAGGCGGTCAACCAGCTCATGCCGTGATGCCGTCGTGACCCCGGTATGAAATAAATCCTGCGGCGCGACAGCCGCCTCCTGAAGTTGATCCACGACCAGCGAGATCCCTTCGATATTCTCGGGCAGTGACCACGTGTCCAGTTGTAAACAAGATAGCTCGAACCAGAGCTTCGCATTGTGTTGTGCGATGTCGGAAAACACTTTGAAAGTAGTGGCCTCTGGCCGTGAGTCTCGCATTGATGCGCGCCGGCCTGCTTTCTTTTGGCGTGCTGGAGGCGGTGTCTGTATTAAATGTTGTGGCCGCAAATAGCGCCACTCAATAGCGGCAGTGCCGAGTTGTGTGTTCACC
>JAAEZV010000040.1 GCA_018222695.1 Gammaproteobacteria bacterium | reverse complement strand
GAAACGGCGAATACTGGTGAACCTCGTTGAGCCACACGGTACCCGCCTCTAATTGGCTCCCAATGCGCTCTACTGCCTCAAGATCCTTACCCCATACCGACGCACCCAATCCGTAGATCGTGTCGTTTGCCCGAGCAATCACGTCCGCTTCGTCAGACCATTTAAGCAGCGGCAAAATCGGCCCAAAGGGCTCTTCTTGAACGATGCGCGAGTCCTCGGGTGGGTTATCGACCAGCGTGACCGGGACAAACCACCCCGCTGCCGAGTCATCGATTTCGCCGCCGACCGCAAAAGCGTGTCCATTGTCTTGGCAATCTTTAAAGTAATCCTGAACCTTGCCGTACTGCATGGAATTTTGAATCGGCCCCAGGTGAGTATCGGCCTCTGCGCCGTCACCGACCTTCACGTTTTGCTCTATAAACTCCACCAGTGCGTCACGAACTTCGTCGTACACATCCTCATGAACGTATAAACGTTTGGTGGCATTGCAGAACTGCGCATTATTCTGGAACGCGGCCCAAAAAATTTCGGGCGCCAGCGCCTTAGCGTCGACATCTGGCAACACGATCGCCGGATCGTTACCTCCCAGCTCGAGCGTCACCCTTTTGATGGTTTCGGATGCCGATTTCATGACGTGCCGACCGGTTTCCGTCGAGCCGGTGAAGGCGATCTTGTTGATGCGAGGGTGTGTGGTCATCCAGATGCCCAGATCATCACCGCCACTCAACCCGTTAACCACCCCGGGTGGAAACACCTGCTGGGCGAGCTCTGCCAACTTCAGATCGCAAAGCGGCGTATAGGGAGACGGCTTGAGAATCATGGTGCAGCCAGACATCACAGCCGGGGCGATCTTCCAGATAGCCAGCAGAATGGGGAAGTTCCATGGAACGATGGCGCCAACCACCCCAACCGGGGTGTACCGGGTCACCACGCGACGCTCTTCTGTTTCTTCGACCACCTCATCAGGCAATCGCTGGGACGCTACCGCTCTAAGCCAGGCGACCGACCCCAGCACTTCCCACTCTGACCCGGCTCTCGGCTTGCCCTGCTCGGCGGTCAACAACGACATCAGTTCTTCGGCATGCGACTCGATCAGATCCGCATAGGCCTCGAGTGCTGCCTGCCTCTCATCAGCAGGCGTCGCTGACCACGTTTTCAGTGCGCGGTGTGCCGCGTCGACCGTTTGATCGAGCTGCTCTTTGGAGGCGTCAGGCACCTGGGCAAAAACCGATCGGGTCGCGGGATTAAAAACGGGTTGCGTCTGCTCGGTTGTCACCGCTTCGCCGTTGATGCTCATCACAAAATCGGTCTGTATTTTCATTTTTTTCTCCAACTCATTGGAATGCAGCTAATTCATCAATCTGGAAAAACCTATTACGCGAGGACCTCACCGACTGCGCGCCGCGCAGCTTTCATCGCAGCCTGCACATAGGCGTAGGCCTCTGCGTCAGAATTGGCGATCGCTATTCGGCCGATGGGCTTGCGCCCCAGTTCATGGGGTGACTCACCCTCCGGCCAGTCGGGATCATGCAGGTCCATATATTCGTAGGCATAACCGTGCGCCCACCGATTGACGGTAATCGCCTCAACATCCCGTCCAGCATCAAATCCCGCTGACCCGAACATGCCGGCCAGTTGACCTAAGGTCGCGGCTTCAATCTCGTCAAAGGACATCGACAGTAATTTGTGGCGACCCAACCGATAGGCGTCCCGCGCGGACAGTCCGTTGGCGACTCGTGGGGTAGGAACGTGCAACATCCACACCACCATGGGATCAGTGGCCTCTGAAGGCACCCGAAAATCACCCACGTTTACGGGAGGTGCGGACGCGAGGAGACTGTAAAAGCTTCCGGGACACTGATAGCCGCTGACACCTGCCTTTCTCACTGCTTCTGAATTGCGTAGCAAGACATTGGTGCAAATAAAGGGCGCCTTCACGCCATATGCTAAATGCTTCTTCTGGGCCTCAGGCAGTTCCGGACAAAGATGCGGCACCATTCCGCCATAACCCGCCAGAATGCAGTGCTTGGCACGGACTGCTTGTGCCTCTCCCTTGGCCACGTAGGCAATCTCCACCTGCTCGTCGTCAAGGTTCCTGGCGTTCACGACGGTGCTGTTGAGCCGCAGCCGAACGAGCGCACCCGCTTGGTCGAGCTGCGAATAATCAAATTGGCTCGTAACCACGTTTTGCTCCAAGTCACCTCCGACGACCGCAGGAATTAATTGGCGCACCAGTAGACGAGCGACTGAAGCGTTGCCGTCGGGAAAAATTGGGTACCGGTAAGCGTCGGGATCAACCGATTCTCCTTCGCCCTCGCTCTCAGCCACAGGCATAAGAGTGTTCAAGCCGGGCGCCCCAGCGCGAAAAACTTCCTGAATAGAGACCGCCTCTGCACCCGCAGAGTGAAGTGCTTTCACCCAGGGTTCGGTAATCTTGATCCCCTGCTCTGATAGACCGACGCGCTCTCGTAAAAAAGTTGCGTATGACGTTTTTCGAGCGAAACGCTCACGATCGTCTGGCGGAATATCCTCCAAAAAATCGTTCTCACCGCTTACCAGTGCAATGAGCCCTTGCTCATCGGCCTTCGAGAGGTTTAGTGAACGAATAGCGCCCTCAAAATCTCCGATGCCCGCCCACAACAAATTCCAATCTGCGAGAACCGACCGATCTTCGCCGTAAATGGCACGGTTGAGATAGATCCCGTGCCGAGACATAGGGTCATGAATCAGATATCCGGGTTCAACCGACTCTCTAAGCTCGGTGAAGTTCACCCCGATCTCCTTAAGTAAGGAGAGCTCGGCCTCGCCCATGGCGGCCTGCTCTAGGTTCAGGCTTCCTCCCGCACCCAACAACATGTGCCCCTGTGCGGAGAATTCATTGCGCTTGGCGTGACCGCCGAAGTCGTCATGGTTGTCGAGGATCAGAATTTTGGCGTCAGGGCCATACTGCTGGCGAAACAAGTAAGCAGCAGTCAAGCCGCTGATTCCCGCCCCTACGACTACCAGATCATATGCCTCATCGAGCAAATCAAACTCGTCGGGGCGTTGACCCTCTCGCGCTAAAGCATGGGCGACCTCAAAGGAACCGGGGTGATTACCCCTTAAGCCCGTTAAGGACGGCGGGTAGACTTGTGACGCGAGAGTGCGGTCTTGAGATCCAGCCAATGTTTGCAAAGGTGATAGTGCCAGCGCACCGCCCGTGAGGGCCATACCATCCAAAAAATCGCGCCGCGTAATCTGCAAGTGATCCTTTTTACTCACCTTGAATTCCCCTCAACCCTCTACTGCATTCCAGGCCGCGGTCTCAACGACGATTTTCTCCAGATATTGACCAGGCATGTCCCAAATGCCGGTCCAGCCTTTTGGGACCAGAAAGCTGTCACCCGCGCCAAATGTTTGTGATTGCCCCGCCTCTGAGGTCAGAGTGACTTCTCCAGACAAGACCAGTACGTATTCGTCGTAGGGAAACGGCTCGCTGACAGAGAGCCGTGCCGCCTCCGCACCGTAAAGTGCTGCCACGACATTGCCCGAATGCAGCACTTTTTGGCCATGCTTGTTGGCGCCTGACAGCACCACCTCCTGAGGCCACGGCGGAAGATCGTCAAGCGGCGCTTTTTTCAGGGAGGCTGTCAATAAGGGGAGCACGCTGGTTTGGCCGGTACTCGACTCAGGATCAGCCCCAAACAAGGTTGCAATCATGGTTTCAACCGCTTCCCAGCCCTTCCGATCAATAATGATCAGTTCTCGGAAACGCGTGGGCATTTCCCAAGTGCCCGTCCAGCCTACGGGCACAAGAAATGCATCCCCTGCCTCATAGCTTTGTCGCTCGCCCTCGCTGGAGGTCAACACCACACTCCCCTCAAGCACCCGCACATACTCGTCATATGGATAGGGCTCAGAGATATCAATGACAGCTGGCATCGCCTCATACAGCGCCACCACAAATTCACCCTCGTGCAGCACCTTCTGCCAATGTTGGTTCGTGCCCGACAACACCATCTCTTCAGGCCAGGCAGGGATGCTTTCCAGTGCTGTCTCTTGGAGGTCTTTTGTATTGAGAGACAGCACCTCAACCTCTGCCTTAACCAGCGTAGACATCAAACCCAACATCGCCAGGAACACGACCGGGCACCATTTTTTTAGCATTTTTAAGACTCCTTGACCCTAACGCGCTCACGCAATCCAGTTAGAAGTAAAGGTTGAACTCGGCGCGCATCAGACGCTTGTAACCCCAGTGGAGCTGTGGCCCCCAGCCGAAGTCGGCTCGTAGCGTTGCGTATTCTTCATCGGTCAGATTGTCGACGGCAAAGGCCAGATCCCAGCGCTCGCTGCCCGCGGTATAGGTCACCTTGCCGTTGACGATGCCGTAGGAGGATTCCTCATTGAGGTTATCAATATCGTGGAAGAATTCGCCCGTGTAGTTATAGATCGCAAACCAGTTGAGGTTGCCGCCCAAGAAGCGATGTTCAAAGTTTGCTCCAAGTGAAAACGTATCCTCGGGCGCATAGGCCAATGTCTGCCCATTGAGAGGACCAGACACAATTTCAGTATCGACGTATGCGTAGTTGGCCATTAATGTCAGATTGTCGGTCGCGGCAAACATCAGTTCTGCCTCGAAACCCCTTGTCTCAGCGTCGCCGGCGTCACGAATTTGCAGACCCGTGTCGAATCCAAAAATTTGTACTTGGAGCGACTCGTAATCGGTGAAGTACACCGAGCCGTTGACCTGCATGCGCCCATCCAACAGGGTCGACTTCAGACCCAGTTCGTAGGCGATGCTGGTCTCAGGGTCAAAAGGCACCACTGTGTCGGCGATGCCGTCTTGATCAAGATCCGCCACTGACGTATTAAAACCGCCGCCTTTGTAACCTTGCGCCACACTGGCGAAGAGCATGGTGTCCTCGCCAAAATTATACTGAGCGATCAAGCGGCCCGTGAGCTCATCCCACTCTTCCTCATCACAAACAGGACCCGCGGTTGGCCCTCCCATGTCATAAAAGTCGTCCTGAATCGTATTGGTGCACCAGTCTTTCTCGTCGGCGCTCCACCGCAGGCCCGCGGTCACCGCAAGTCGGTCAGTGGCTTGCCAAGTGAAGTCACCATAAATGCCATAGGAGGTATTGTCCGCATCGCTGGCGATGCGCTGGGAGCCAATCGGGAAACCCAGTGCTGTCGCCACGTAATCGACTTCCCATCGCGAGTTTTCCAGCTCTTCACTGTAGTAGCTCACACCCGCAAACCAGTCGAGTGAGTCTGAGCCGCCGCTAAACCGAAACTCTTGATAGACGGTGTCAGCGTCGCCACCCAAACCCACAGGGATATCCAATCCCCCGAGAGCACCGCCCGGCACGCCGAATAGCGCCTCATCGATCGCTACATCGTTAGCGCTGCCATCCACGTCCTCGTAATAATCATTCTCCCCGCTTCGAACATCGGTAATTGAGACCAGTGTTAACGAGTCGTTAATCGCCCAAGTCAGGCGCAATCCAAATCCATCGTCCTCGTTTTGCTCAAAGTTGGGTTGGTTTATGGCAAAACGGTCAGGGTACTCAACCCCCGGCTGGGCCAGGTTAGTGGGAATGTTTACTGCGCTGGTGTAATTGGTCTCGGCTTTACCGTGATTAAACTTGATCAACGCCTCAAGGTTATCGGTGATATCCCAGCGAGCCGATACGCGGATCACATCGCTCTCCGTGTACATATCCTCACCACTGAGGACCTCGGTCCACATCCCGTCCCATTCCTGATGCTGGTAGGCCAGGCGCAATGCGAACGTATCGCTCACCGCCCAATTACCCACCACTTCATATCGCTGCTGTCCCTCATCACCGACCGCCACACCCAGCCGCCATTCGTTCTCATCGCTGGGCTTATTGGTGATCAGGCTGATCGCGCCCGCCGCGGCATTACGTCCAAATAAGGTGCCCTGCGGGCCCTTCACCACCTCGATTCGATTAATGTCGAAAAAGTTAGTTGTTGCGAAAATATTTCTACCAACGTATCCATCATCAACGAACACGCCTACTGAAGGCTCTGAACCAATAGTCCAGTCATTGCTACCAATCCCTCAAATCGCCCAGCTATTGGTCGCTAACCCATAATCTGCACCGCTGAGTCCAGGCACCATGGGGATAACCTCGGTAATGGTATTCACGCCGGTCTGCTCCAGCAGCTCACCACTCACAGCACTAATCGCAATCGGCACATCTTGCAGGCTTTGCTCGCGCTTTTGTGCGCTCACCAAGACCTCTTCCAGCTGCGCGAAGGCTGTGGCACTGAAGGTCAATGCAGAGATCGCAACAGCAATGCTTTTACGGTTTATGTTTTTCACTGTGTTAACTCCTTGGACGTGGGATCGTGGTTTTTTCAAAACAGTGTTCTGAAACTCCTTAACGCTAAGTTTCAGAACGCAAGTCATTTAGCGAGTGCTTAAGGTCACGCCAAAAAGTGACTGCCAGAATCAATATGAGTAGCAGCAACGGAATGAACGAAAGCCCAAAGCTGGTCTCGATGTCGGGAGCCTGAATGACACCGAGCAAAAGACAGGCAAACGCGGCATGGAACCCGATTCCGAACAGGCCCACCAAGATGGCGATGAGCTTGGATGACCAATCGCTGTCATACAGTGGCTTCATCATCAGGACCGCAAAAAGCGCGTAAAGCCAAAACCCGAGGTAGTCAAAAGACGTGTACAAGGAAAACGGGATTGACACGTTTAACAGGGGCAACAGCACCGCCGCCATGTCGGCGCCCGTGCCTCCTGTTGCCTCCGCATTTGCCAGTAGCGGAATCGTCCACACGGCGATGAATTTGGGAATCACGAATGCCATGGTGGCCATCGCGACGGCGCCGCCCGCCAGTAGCGCACTCAGCGGGCCTTTGAGACGGCCCCGCCAGCACAGCGCCAAAAACAATCCTGACAGGCTCAACATCGCCACGATCTGATTGACCCAGGCGGCAACGAACGCGTCTCTGTTTTCAGTCAGCCATTGCAAGCGATCAGCCTGAGCTGCGCTATAGCCCTCTGGAACGTCGAGTGGCAACAATGCCGCAAGTATCGCGGTTACGATGCACAGTGCGGCGCACCAAAGGCCGAATCGGCTCACTTGGCGATCAAAGGATGCTGAATCTACTGAATCACAGGTCATATGCAGTCTGTGCCTGTCCCCTCGCAGTGCTAGCGGGTGGCAAATCATTTACATGTCGACCGACAGGCTATAACCTGTCGGTCGACATGTAAAGTGGTATATCTGGTGAACAAGCAAATCAAACGGCGTGACTTTGTTAGCGGGATGGCGATCGGTGCCGGCGGTTTGCTTCTTGCGGGGTGCACAGACAACCCCCCGGTTGGTTTTACCAACAAGGTGCCGCGCGGGAGCCGCGCGCCCTCATCGGGGAGCTATTACCCACCTACCTTGACCGGCATGCGAGGCAGCCACGAGGGATCTTACGAAGTGGCTCACGCCCTCAGTTGGCGGGGCGAAAAGCCCGCTGATTACCAACTTCTGGACGAGCACTACGATCTGGTTGTAGTGGGCGCGGGGATGAGCGGACTCGCCGCTGCTCACTTCTACCGCGAGAAAATGGGGCCAGAAGCGCGGATTCTGCTACTCGATAATCACGACGACTTCGGCGGCCACGCCAAACGCAATGAATTTCACCGGGACGGCCGAATGATGGTCAGCCTGGGCGGCGCACAGAATATTGAGTCCGTCACTGGCTACAGCGACGCCGCAAATCAGCTCATGAATGACATTGGCCTCAACGAGGACTTTCTGAATTTCATGGATGCCAGCACCAGCGAGGATCTGGCACTGGTGGGAAATTTTGATGCCAATAATGGCGTTGCACTGCCGGGCGCTGGTGACCACTTCATGTATGCAGGCAACTGGAATGCGACCATGTTCGGCGGCGAGGGCTACGAGCAGGTCATCGAGTCTCTGCCCCTACCCGGCGATGAGAGAGAGAAACTCATCGCTTTCTGGGGAGGCAAGCAAGATTTTTTAGAGGGGTTGTCGCTCAGCGAAAAGTGGCATTACCTCAACACTGTCAGCTACAACCAATTTTTAATCGATAAAGTAGGGCTGCTGCCCACCACTGTCCCGATCCTCAACGCAATCATTCTGCACCTAAGCGGGATGACAGGCTGGAACCTGACAGTGGGCGAGGCGCTGCTGGGCGGCGCCAGCGGGATCAAGTCCCTCGGGTGGCTGGGAAGAGCCACGGCCGCTGCTGGCGGTGCTTTTCTCGACCGATTATTGAAAATCCGCATGTTCCCCGACGGCAACGCCTCGGTTGCTCGCCTACTGGTTCAGCAACTGATCCCCACTGTCGCGCCTGAAGTCACAGGCCCCGCCAACATTGTGGGGGCGCGGTTTAATTACGCCGCTCTGGATGATGCGGGAAACACCACGCGTCTCCGATTGAATAGTACCGCGGTGGGCATCAGGGAAAATCAGGCAGGGACAGTAGAAGTCGACTACGTCGAACACGGCTCAGCAAAGCGGGTCATGGCGGACCACTGCATCTTGGCTTGCTACAACGGCCTAATACCGCATCTTTGCCCTGAGATGCCCGAGTCACAGAAAGCCGGGTTGGCCTACGGGGTGAAAACGCCGTTTGTGTACGCCAACGTGCAGGTTCGTGACGGCAAGGCCTTTTCTAGGGCTGGCGCCACCCTGTTTCAGTGCCCTTACGATCCTTTTCAGTGGGTGAGCTGCGCACCGACGGTGGCGGTCGGCGGATTTGAGCCTCCTAGGGGGCCAGAAGATCCTATGGTCATCTTCATGATGCACTCACCAATGCCTATGACGAAACCCGATCCGAAGCTCTCCACACGTGATCAGCTTCGCCTGGCGCGCACCGAGATTTATCAGACGCAATTCAGTGATTACGAGCAGCAAATTCGCGATCAACTGCAGTCAATGCTCGGACAATTCGGGTTTCAGCACCAATCAGACATCGAAGCGATCACCGTGAATCGGATCCCCCATGGTTATGCTTACCCTTACGTCAAACTCGATGACCCTGAATGGGAATCAGGCCAGGCCCCACACGAAGTAGGCCGAGCACAGTTTGGTCGGATTTCTGTCGCCAATTCTGATTCAGAGGCGGTGGCGCTGATGAACGCCGCATTTGACGCAGCGTATCGCGCAGTTGAAGAGCAAACTGCGTGACAGCGGATCTGACCGGTCTACTTCGCCCCGTAGCGCTGGTCGACCAGTTGAAGAATGTTCCGACGAACGGCTGGCCTGTCCTTTTCCCATCGACGACCGCTGCCTGCAAACAACGACTCCCCCTCGATCAAACTCAGCAACGTGAGTGCTTCCGCTCGAGGCTGAGCCACCCCTCTGAGAACGAGCTTGGCCTCCAATTGTGCAAGAAACTTGGCGTAAACCTCTTCCAAAAGATCCGAAACCAACGGCTCAACCTGCTCCATTGCCCAAAGCTGAGCCCATAGCCGATCGCTGAACAATCCATCAGAGGTACCGACATGCTCGTCGAGCATAAATGCAACCATATCCCTGATATCTGCCTGGTCCAGTTCGCCCACTCCCGACTCAAAGGCCGAGACAATCTCCGATTCGATGTAGGCCACCAGCGCGACCAGCAAGGCATCCCAGGTCCGAAAGTGGTATTGGAGCGCACCCAGCTTCATACCGCTCGCCCGCGCGAGTGCTCGCATGCTGAGACTGCCGTACCCCTCATCGGCAATGAGCTCAATCGCCGCCCGCAGGATTTCAATTTTTCGGTCAGTAGCCATAACACACTCCACCGCCCAGCCAAGAACACAGTTGGCCTTAAAGGGTGAGAAGAAACTAAAACATTCTTGAACCCACTGCCACTCCCATCCGATCGATGAGTTATGGCACTCTCGCGACAACCGCGGGTTTCACGATAGAGTTACGTTGAGCACCTCGTTTTCACTAACCATAAAAAAAGAGAGCACACGATGCAGTCACATTTTTCGCTGATTTGGGAATCCGTCGCCGATGCGGTGCCCGAGCACATCGCGCTGATTCAAGGGGAAAGGCGAATAACCTGGCACGACTATGAGGACCGCGCCGCACGCCTCGCACAAGGTTTGATTGATTCGGGTCTGAGCCATAACTCCAAAGTGGGCATGTATCTCTACAACTCGCCGGAATATGCCGAAACCAATTTTGCGGCGATGAAAATCGGCGGCGTACCGATTAACGTCAACTACCGCTACCTCGACGACGAGCTTCAATACCTTTTGGAAAACGCCGATATCGAGGCACTGGTCTTTCACAGCTCGCTAGGCGACCGGGTAGCGCGCGTCTGCGATCGGCTACCGATGCTGAAAGCCATGATCTGCGTGGACGACGGGCCCGCCGAGGACGGCACAATGGGGCCTGCCAATAGCATCGCTTATGACACCTTTCTCTCACAGGCCTCGGGC
>JAAEZV010000508.1:787-1581 GCA_018222695.1 Gammaproteobacteria bacterium | reverse complement strand
CGAGCTTCGGCGCCTGCGCGCATACCATGCGCTACGGGTTATTCGAGGGGTATGTTACCGGCAGTCAGGACGGTCAACCCGTCGCACCGCTTATGGGCAACTTCAAAGATTACGACGGTGGCGTGGGGGATTTTCAGATGGGCCCCGTGACCTTCATGCTCAACTACCCGGATCACTGCGTGCTCTATCGCTTTATTCCTCGATCATTGACCGAGACTGACATGGAGCTGGTGTGGTTTGTCCGGGACGATGCCAAAGAAGGCACGGACTATGACTTGGATAAAGTGACCTGGCTCTGGCACCACACCACGCTGGAAGATGAATACATCATTACCCGCAACGCCGCGGGCGTGAATTCAAGATTCTTTGAACCCGGTCCTTATCATCCAGAGTTCGAGTTCACCCTGCAGCAATTTGTGCACTGGTATCTGCACTCATTGGAAGCCAGCCTCCACTGACAGATTGACGGTGCCTCATGTAGTACATTGAGGGCTGAAGGGGATGGTTCTCTCCCGCCACTCGCTGTCACTGTTTTAACAGGCAGTCACTCGACGCGCATTGGCCTCCCATTATGAAATCTAGAGGGGCAGGCAGTGACTGAGGGCGTGAACGAAGCAGCAATCAATACTGCGAAACGCACTCGCGTACCCCTCTTCAGCGCGTTCTTCATGATCTATATCTTCGTGTCAGGCGGCTCGTTTGGCATCGAGGAGATGGTGGCCTCCTCCGGCCCCGGCCTGACATTATTGCTGTTGCTCGCACTACCCGTCGTTTGGGCGCTCCCGATGGCGCTC
>JAAEZV010000508.1:0-777 GCA_018222695.1 Gammaproteobacteria bacterium | reverse complement strand
TGATCATTTCACCGATTTTGGTGCTGGCATTCATCGGGCTCGCCAACTGGCAGTTCAACCCGTTCACACCGATGACACCCCCTGACACTAACCTGCTTGGCGCAGATGGGGCGCTCATCGTCGGGCTCAGTATCGGAATGTGGTTTTATTCAGGTTATGAATCCATGTCGACGCTGGCGGGAGAAATCGAGGAGCCCCAGCGCATCATTCCCAAAGCCCTGATGCTGGCACTCCCTTTTGTCGCACTGATGTACGTGCTACCTACCATTGCCAGCCTGGCCGCCTTTGGACACTGGGAACTGTTCTCTGTCGATGGCGGAGACGGCACCGTGTCTTTTGTCGATATTGGCCGCGCTTTAGGGGGCACGGCGCTAGGACACGCGCTGTTGGCGTCGGTGGTCTTGGGCAATCTCGCCCTCTACTTGGATTACATGGCCTCGGGAGCGCGCCCGCTACAAAAGTTGGCGGCGGATGGTTTGTTGCCGGCGCCCCTCGCCTCTATCAACGACCGGTTTGGCACACCTGTGGTGGCGCTCTTGCTGATTGCTGGCGTCAACGCCGTGCTGATCATCGGCCCTTTTCAAAGCCTGGTTATCATTGATGTCCTGCTGATGGTGGCCTCTTACGCCCTGATTTTTATTGCGGCACTGCGACTGCGCGCGCGCGAGCCCGGCCTGGTGCGACCCTTTAAAATACCGGGTGGTTCGTATGCGCTCGCGGTGCTGATTATCCCACCGCTATGCCTGATCGCCTTCATGATGAGCATCACCATCACTG
>JAAEZV010000507.1 GCA_018222695.1 Gammaproteobacteria bacterium | reverse complement strand
CCACAGCACTGAGCAAGGATTGCCACAGCATGCCAGCGCTTTACTGTCCGGCAAGGTGAGCGAGGCTGATACCGCTTGGTTTCCGCCAGCGCGATGGGCTCGCCCGTTGCAAGTAGAGCCCACTCCGGAAGACCCATCACTGCCTCTTGAGACGCCTGAGACAGCCGGCGGCAGCTCGCTCATCCGTGATCAGGCGGCCTGTCCCTTTCGCGCCTTCGCGAGACACCGGCTCAATCTGCCTTCACTTCAGCCGACAGTAATCGGGATTTCGGCATCCGAGAGAGGGGCAATACTCCATGAGGCCTTGTTCAGACTGTGGCGCCGAATCGAGTCCAGCGATAAGTTGTCCGCACTATTGTCGGCTGATGAGCAGGACCTGGTTGAGGCGGCGGTATCCGATGCCATGCAACACACTGAAAGCGCATGCGAGGCGCGTGGTTACAGCTTACGAGAACGCGCGGGTTCGGCTTGTTGGCAGCTAGAGCAACAGGTATGCGTTGATCTTCTGAGGCAGTGGTTACGGCGGGAGCGGGAGCGGAGCGCGTCGTTTCGTGTCGTGGAGATGGAGCAAAACCAAACACTGCGGGTGGAGGGGTTGTCGCTCACCCTGCGCCCAGACCGGATCGACGAGTTTGAGGATGGCCGCAGAGCGGTGATTGATTATAAAACCCGTGCGCCCTCAAGGACCCGCTGGCTGGGGGAGCGTCCACAGGAGCCGCAGCTGCCGCTATACAGCCTGCTCGATTCCTCAATACAAGGCATTGCTTATGCTGAGCTATCGGCGACCGACCCGGTTAAGTTCGTCGCATTAGGCGAGGACCTCGGCTTGCTCACAGGTGATGGCAAATCCCTCGAGCAGCAAACTCGGGGTATCGCCGCCACATGGCCTGAATTGGTGGCGCAGTGGGAGGCGTCACTGCAGCGGTTGGCTGTTGAGTTCATGGCCGGGGCGGCCACCGTCACCCCCCAGCCCGGGGCCTGCGATTATTGCGACCTGGCGTCGCTGTGTCGCATCAACGAGCTGAGTATCAGCGCTGATCCGGAAGCGCTAGGAGACCCGACTTGACGGCTTCAGATCAAACTGTCCGGCGGGAAGCGATCGATCCGTCGCGCAGCTTTTGCGTCAGTGCGCCCGCGGGCTCGGGTAAAACCGAGCTGCTTACGCAGCGGCTGCTGGCACTGCTGGCGAGAGTGGATCGGCCAGAGCAGGTATTGGCCATCACGTTTACGCGTAAAGCCGCGAGTGAGATGGCACTGCGCGTCATCGAGAAGCTCGATCAAGCGCGTGAGGCTATTCCGGTGACGGCGGAACACGAGCGTCAGACCAGAGAATTGGCGCTCACGGTCATCGACCACGCGGCCCGTAAAGAGTGGCGACTGGACGACACGACGCTCAACATACGGACGATCGACAGCTTCTGTCATGAGCTCACGCGTCAAATGCCGATATTAAGTGGCACAGGAGGGCTGGTAGAACCCGTCGACAACGCACTGCCGCTGTATGAAGACGCCGTCCGGCAGTTCCTCGCTCAGGCAGGAGAGGGCGCCGCTGGTGAGCGCATTCTTCAGTTGCTCAGGCATTTT
>JAAEZV010000506.1 GCA_018222695.1 Gammaproteobacteria bacterium | reverse complement strand
CATGATTTTTACCGGTGCGACGAGTGTGGCGCGCCACATCATGGCGGCCGCCTCCCGCAATCTTGTGCCTGTCACCCTCGAGCTGGGTGGCAAGTCACCGGTCGTGATCTCCGACACCGCCAATCTGGCAGAAGCGATGGAGCGCATCATGGTGGGCAAGATGCTCAATGCCGGCCAGGTCTGCATTGCGCCCGATTATGTGATGCTGCCGGAGCACAAACTTGATGAGGCCGTTTCGATCGCCAAGGATGTGGTCGCCAAAATGTACCCCACGCTACTCGCCAACGAGCAGTACACCGCGATGGTGAACGAGCGCCACTACGAGCGCATGGAGCGCAACCTGGCTGCCAATGAGCGCGGCATTCAGACCATCACGATTAACCCGGCGAACGAGGACTTCTCGGTGAACCCGACCCATAAGGTTCCGCCCACGTTGATTCTGAATCCAGACGACGACGCGCTGTGCATGACGGATGAGATCTTTGGCCCGCTGCTGCCCCTCAAGACCTATACGCAATTTGAGGACACCATCGGCTACATCAACGCGCACCCGCGACCGCTGGCGGCCTACTATTTTGGCAAGCACGACGCCGAGGAGCACCGGTTCCTGACTGGCACCACCTCGGGTGGCGCCTGTGTGAACGACGTGATGTTCCACATGCTGCAAAAGGACCTGCCCTTTGGCGGCGTGGGCCCCAGCGGCATGGGGGCTTACCACGGCATCGAAGGCTTCAAAACCTTCAGCCACGCGAAAAGCGTTTACAAGCAGCCGGGCAAAATCCCCGTGACCAAACTCGCGGGCTTTATGCCGCCCTATGGCGATGCCTCTGAGAAGAGCATCAAACAAAAGGTCAGGCTGTGACGCTCGCGAAAAAACGCGCCCGATCGCTCGAAGACAAGTCGTTCCGCCGCCAGCAGATTCTGGATGCGGCGGCCGCACTGTTTCAGGAGGTGGGCTACGAGGGCTTCTCGGTAGCGCTACTGGCGAGCAAGGCCGGGGTCGTTAAAGGCACGCTGTACCTCTACTTTAAGACCCGAGAAGAAGTGTTTTTGGCGCTGTACGGCCAGAGCCTGAATCGCGTGAGCGAGCGCTTCGTTGCACAGCTCTCGCCGGGCATGAGCGACCGCGCTCTCTGTGAGCTGCTCTATGAGGTGGCCTTTGGCGACAGCCTTTACGTGCCGCTGCAGGCGAGGCTCGAGAAGGTGATCGAACACAATGTGTCGATCGACAGCCTTATTGCCTCCAAACGCAACTTCTTAAAACAAGTAAGTCGCATCGCTGCCGCAACGGCTACGGCAATCGACCTTGATCATGCTCAGGCGATCGAGTTCATCAAAACGCTGGGCGTGTTGATTGTGGGAGTAGCGGGTGCCGATTTAGCCCCCTCTCTCGAGGGCGAAGACGTGCCCGACGATATTCAGGCCTTACTCGACAGCTTTGCCTCCAAACCCCTCTTTGTAACCAACGCGCATCGAATACTTCGCGGCATACGCGCCGGCGACTCAGACTAAGGAATACAGAAGCATGACCCTAAACCGACAGTGGCTGTTGAAAGCCCGGCCCCACGGCATGATCGGCCCAGACA
>JAAEZV010000039.1 GCA_018222695.1 Gammaproteobacteria bacterium | reverse complement strand
GTATTGCTCTGCAACGGAATGGGTCTCGCCGAGGCTGTTGCGCCCCTGATTGGCAAGGCGCAGTTGGTGATGGGATCCACTACGTCTGGATGCCGGCGCTCAAGCGAGGGAGAGCTAATTGTCTCCGGTGACGGCCGCACCCAACTCGGGATGCTGGACTCGAGTCCGGCACCGACATGGCTGTCGCCCTGGCGACACGGCGTGCCTGAATTTGAGTGGGAGACCGACATCCGGTCAGTGCTGCTCGGCAAGGTCGCACTCAATGCGGTAATCAATCCGCTGACTGCCCTCCATGGCGTCACCAACGGCGACCTCATGCAGCCACCGTTGCGGGCAATTACCGAGGACGTGATCAAGGAGGTACAGAGCCTGCTCTGCAGTGCCGACGCCGGGGAAATCGCCTCGGCGCTACCGACGCAAGTACGAGCGGTTTGCGACAGCACCGCCGCCAATCACTCATCCATGCGCGTGGATATGGAGAGCGGCAAACGAACCGAGATTGATGCGATCGTCGGCTGGTTACTGTCGCGTTTCACACCGCATCCGCCTGCAACACCGATACTCAGTGAGCTGTATGACGCAGTAAAAAAACGAGAGTCGGAGGTGTTAGGCGCTTAGAGGAGTGCGAGCAATGAGGCCACGACCACCCAGACCCCGGTCGCCCGGTTCATCGCCTTTTGCGCTGTCTCTACCGCGGTCACAACGCCCTGAGGGTTATCCAACTCCTCGTCATCAAGGCGCCACGCGCGGGTGACACCCTGCGCCAAAAGAGTCTCGGCAGTCACCCCAGTATCGAGTGCCTCCCGGGTCAACAAGCCCTTTGATCGGTCGAAGTCACCCAGCACACAGAAGGTGAGCAGCAAGACCCTCGATGGCAACCAGTCCAATAGACGCTGGGCCGCATCAAAGCGCCCGTCGCTGTCAGTATTGGCCAACGCCACCAGCCGATAGGCTGCCGCGCCGAAGGGCCCCAGCAACCAGAAGTACAGCACGGGCGGAAACCATCGAGCGAAACCGCGGTAGGCGAAATCACGCAGCGCGCGCTGGCCGCGTGCCTCTCCCGAGTCTCGGTCAGCGGCGGATTCGCTCAGCAGCATGGCTGCCCCTTCCTCGTCGCCGACGCGGGCGCGAGCCAGAAAGCGCTGTAACTCGGTGGGGTAGTCTCCTCTGCCCAGCGAAAAATACAAAAGGGCCGTTCCCAGGAGCACCTCAGCGAGGCCACCCAGAAAGGCCTCCAGAGCCCATAACACCGTCACCCCCGCAAGTAGCGGGGCGCCGACACGCAAAGCCAACGAGGGCCACAGATCGAGCTCAACGGCGTCGACGCGACGGCTGAGCGCATAAAACCAACGGTCACCATGCAGTGGCCCACCCGCACCCAACAGCGCAAAAAGGCCTACCGCAAAAATGAAAATGAGGTACGACACTCCCGCGTCTCCTTACTGGTCTGACTGACTGGCGACTACACGAGACCAGTCAAATGCCGGTCCCGGATCGGTCTTACGACCGGGCGCAATATCGCTGTGGCCAACGATAGCATCGTGCTGGATATCGGGGTATTGCTTTGTCAGGACCGCCAATAGCTGATTCAAGGCGACGTACTGCGAGTCGGTATAGGCCTCCTCGTCACAGCCCTCAAGTTCAATACCAATACTGAAATCATTGCATTGCTCACGCCCCTGCCAGCAAGAGACGCCCGCATGCCACGCCCGCGCATCGGTTGACACGAACTGCACCACCTCGCCCGTGCGCCGGAGCAAAAAATGGGCTGACACCACGAGGCCCGATATTTCAGCAAAATACGGGTGCGCGTCAGGATCGAGCGTATTGGTAAACAGCGCTTCAATTTCGGGACCGCCATACTGGCCCGGCGGCAGAGAGATACCGTGTATGACGACCAGCTCGGTCACTGCTCCCTCGGGTCGGGGGTTACAATTAGGAGACGGCACACGACGGGCAGCTGCGAGCCAGCCCCCGGTGATCTTCCATTGGTCAGTGGTAGTCGTCACGGGGTAATCTTATCGCAGACTTGGGAGAACGAGCGCCGGACGCTCATCTCGATAATCGATGCCGTTGGAACCACAGCCAGCCATGATCACCCCAGAGTACATTGCCAAACTTGTTGCCCAAGCGCTCGCTGAGGATATCGAGAGCGGAGATATCACGGCGGCGCTCATCGGCGCTGACGTGCAGGCCAGTGGCCGCATCGTGACGCGTGAAGACGGCATCCTGTGCGGAACTGCCTTTGCGCTGGAAGCCTTTCACCAGATTGATCCCAGCTGTCATGTGGAATGGGCTGCACAGGATGGCGATGCGATCGCGGCCGACAACCTAGTTTGTACCCTGAGCGGACCCGCACGGGCACTCCTGACCGCAGAACGCACGGCACTCAATTTCTTGCAGTTGTTATCGGGTACCGCGACGACCGCAAGCCACTATGCCGCGCGTGTGGCACACACCGAGGTCAAGCTGCTCGATACCCGCAAAACTGTGCCTGGGCTGAGGTTGGCACAGAAATACGCCGTGACCTGCGGGGGGTGTTACAACCACCGCATCGGATTGTTTGATGCCTTCCTGATCAAAGAGAACCACATCTCGGCCGCCGGTGGTATTGCCGAGGCCGTCGCCGCAGCGAGAAGCGTCGCACCCGGCAAGCCGGTAGAAGTCGAGGTAGAGAACGAAGCGGAACTAGAACAGGCGCTCACGGCGGGTGCAGATCGCATCATGCTGGATAACTTTACGCTGGAGGCGCTCCGAGGCGCCGTGGCACACGCGGCGGGTAGAGCTGAGCTTGAGGCGTCGGGCAACATCACCGACGAGACCCTGGTCGCCGTCGCAGAAACCGGCGTCGACTTCATCTCAATCGGTGCGCTAACCAAACATGTCAGGGCTTTGGATCTGTCGATGCGGATCGACTGACACCGCTAGCTGTGGGTGGGCTAGCTGTGGATGGGCTCGCTGCTCACCAGTACGCCGTTGCGATCCGCGTAGAGCCAGTCACCCGGCGCTACCGGTACCTCACGTAACAGCAGCGGAATGTCCCGGTCGCCGACCCCCTGCTTATCCGTTTTGACGGGGCACACGCCGAGCGCCTGCACACCGATATCGATCCTGTCGATGACCTCGACATCGCGAATCGCGCCGATCACAACGACCCCTGCCCAACCATTATCCGAGGCGAGCTGAGCGAGACGATCACCGAGCAGCGATCGGTGCAGGGCGCCCTGCCCATCCACCAGCAACACCCGACCTTCTCCCGGCTCAGCGACGGCCTCGGCTACCCGCGAGTTGTCGGCGTGGCAGGCTATCGTGGAGACAGGGCCGGCGAAGTGCTCACGAGCGCCAAATGCACGAAACTGGAAGCCCAGATGCTGGGCCGCTGGATGGGCATCCGATAAATCGGGTGTTGTGAAGGCGACCAACAGATCAGAACCAGTCATAGGAGAACGCAGACAGGCTCTCACCCGGCGCATCAATGGCGCCCGCGTGGGCGCGCGCCCTGGGCAACAAGCGCTCCATGTAAAACTGCGCGGTATTCACTTTGCGGTCACAGAAGACCACCCGCTCGCCGTTAGCGGACAAATTGGCCGCCACCAGTGCGCCGCGCGCCAGCTGCCAGCCGCCGAACAGGTAGCCGGTCTGCATCATGTAATCAAATGAGCCACCCAAGGCGGCAAAACGGTCATCGCCCAAAGTGGCGAGCAGACGCTGCGTTGTTTCGACGTGATCCGCGAGGGATTCCGCAAGACGCGCCCCCACACTGTGGAGCCGCGCGTCACTGTGGTCCTGGAGCGTGGCGGCAACCTCGCGAATTTCGGTCTGCATAACCTCCATAGTGGCACCACCGTCGCGACCAAGCTTGCGGTTCAGCAGATCCGCCGCCTGAATGCCGTTGGTACCCTCATAGATCGGCGTAATGCGCACATCACGCAGATACTGCGCCGCACCGGTTTCCTCGACGTAACCCATACCGCCGTGCACCTGCACCCCCAAAGAGGTCACCTCCATACCCAGCTCGGTGAGCCAGCCTTTGATCACCGGGATCATCAGATCAATACGGCGCTGACTCGCCTCGCGGGTCCCCTGGGGCCCGGCGTGGGCAAGATCCATGGTCACCGCCTCGGAATACGCCAGCGCACGCATGGCTTCATTGAGCGCACGCATCGTCAGCAGCATGCGCTTCACATCGGCGTGCTCGATAATTGGTACTCCGCCCTGCACCCGCTCCCGCGCGTAGGCCACCGCCTTTTGATAAGCGCCCTCGGAGGCACCGAGACCCTGCAAGCCCACCTTGAGGCGCGCCTCGTTCATCATCGTGAACATGCAGGCGAGGCCCTGATTTTCTTCGCCCACTAGGTAACCGATCGCACCGCCGTTATCGCCGTAGGCCATCACACAAGTGGGACTGCCGTGAATACCCAGCTTGTGCTCAACGGAAACCGGGTAGGCATCGTTGCGCTCGCCCAGTGAGCCGTCCTCATTCACCATGAACTTGGGCACCAGAAACAGCGATATACCGCGGCTGCCCTCGGGCGCATCGGGGAGACGCGCCAAGACCAGATGGATGATGTTACCGGTCGCGTCGTGATCACCCCAGGTGATGTAAATCTTCTGCCCATAAATGCGGTAGTGATCGCCCTCGCGCTCGGCGCGGGTTTTCATGGGACCCAGATCGGACCCGGCTCCGGATTCCGTGAGGTTCATGGTGCCCGACCACTCACCCGAGTAGATCTTTTCGAGGTAGGTGGATTGAAGCGCCTCATTCGCGTGGGCCGAGATGGCCAGCGCAGCACCGGCGCTGAGGAAAGGCTCAAGCGCAAAGGCCATGTCGGCACTGTTCCACATCTCGCAGGCGGCGGTGCCGAAAAGCTCTGGTAGGCCCTGCCCGCCCTGATCCTGCGGTGCCGAGATACCGACCCAACCACCGGCGCCCAGTTGCTGAATAGCGTCGCCATAGCCTGGCGGAATGGTGACCGCGCTGTCACTGCAGCGCGCCGGATGCGCATCGCCGACCCGCCGCAGGGGCGAGACCACATCGGAAGCAAACTTGGCGGCTTCATCGAGGAGCGCTGTGGTCAGGTCGCTGCCCAAACCCAGCTCCGCGTAGTGGGGGAGCTCACCCAGCACCGAGCCGACATCGAGCACGTCGTCGATCAGAAACTGCATGTCATCCGTGGGGGCCGTATACATCGTGTCTTCCTCGTTTTGGAATCGTCTCGGCGCGCGGCTTCGATTGCGCCATCCGCTTGGGTATCGCCCATTTTTGCCACGTCGGAACCATACGGCAAAAATATGACCAAAGAGTTATAATTCACCACATGAATAAAGGCTGGCACGCCTGACGCGCATTATATGAAAAACCTCAACCAAATTGATCTCAATCTGCTGGTTTATCTGGAGGTGCTGCTGCGCGAGCGCAATGTGACCCAAGCCGCGAATCAACTGGGGCTGTCACAGCCCGCCATGAGCAACGGACTCAGAAGACTGCGGGCCCTGTTTGACGACCCACTGCTGGTGCGCACCTCTGAGGGCATGACCCCCACCGAACGCGCACTGGAGCTGGAACCTCTGGTCAAGGAGATTCTCTTGGGCGTGGATCGCGCCATGCAGCCCGCCACCGAGTTCGAGCCGGGCGAGGCGCAGATGGTGGTGCGCATCATGGCCAGCGACTATGCCGAGTCCACACTTTTCCCTGCGGTGCTCACGCAACTCCGCGAACACGCCCCGGGTATCACGCTCGACATCATGAATCCTTCGGACGTGAGCTTTCTGGACGTGGAGCGGGGCAAGGTCGATCTGGTCATCAACCGCTTTGATCAGATGCCGCAGTCTTTTCATCAGATCACGCTCTGGGAGGACAGCTTCTCCTGCCTCATGAGCGCAGACAACCCGATCCTTAAGGACTTCTCGCTCAAAAGCTATTTGAGCGCCGATCACATCTGGGTCAGCAAAACCGGCATGGGGGTCGGCGTGGGGGTGGACCCTGGTGACGTGCAGCGGCTGGGCTGGGTTGATGCCGCGCTCGCAGAGCAGGGCGAGAAGCGACAGATACGCGTCTTTACCCGCCACTACCAAGCCGCCATGACCCTCGCGGAGCAAAACGACTTGATTGTGACCCTGCCAACCCGAGCGACGCGCCTGAAACACGACCACCCGCGCGTCGTCATTCGGGAAGCGCCTTTTGCCATCCCGCCGCTGGAACTCAAAATGGCCTGGAGCCCGCTGCTTCATAACAACGCGCCCCATCGTTGGGTGCGGCAGTTCATTACCGGCATTGCCCGGGCACTGCCGGGCGACACTGACGCCTAGCTATAAACTCTGCGAATACCGTTTATCGCCTGGATCACTGTCATCAATAGTAGTGACTGAGTAGAGTGACACCCTCGCAACTTCCCGCACAGAGCGCGCGCAGACAAACGTGCTCTAGACATCCGCACGACAGCAGGAAATGAACCATGTCCAATCGAATCCAGTGTGCCGACCTTCACATCGACGAGGCGCTCCACTCACTATTAGTCAACGAGATCGCGCCGGGCACAGGGATTGATCCCGATCACTTCTGGCAGGGAGTGGCCGACATTTGGGCAGCGCTGGGTCCTGAGAACCAGCGACTTTTGGGGGAGCGGGACTCTCTGCAGACGCAGATTGACCAGTGGCATCGCGACCACCAGGGCGAAGCGTTTGACGCCGATGCCTACGAGGCATTTCTCAGGGAGATCGGCTACCTGCATCCCGAGCCGGCCCCCTTCAGCATCACCACTGACAACGTCGACCCGGAGATTGCGCAGATTGCGGGCCCGCAGCTCGTGGTGCCGGTCATGAATGCCCGCTATGCACTCAATGCAGCGAACGCGCGCTGGGGCAGTCTATACGACGCACTGTATGGCACCGACGCCATACCCGAGAATGATGGCGCGGAACGCGGCGGCGCCTACAACCCGGTCCGCGGCGAGCGCGTGATCGCCTGGGCGCGGGACTTCCTGGATACCCATTGCCCACTGACCGGCGGCAGTCACGCTGCGGCCACGGCTTATGCCATCTCAGCAGGCGCACTCTCCGTGCAGCAAGCGTCAGGCGAGCCCGCAACGCTGGCAGAGCCTTCCCAGCTCGTGGGCTATACCGGTAACGCCGATGCGCCCGAGAGCGTGGCGCTCTGCCACAACGGCCTGCATATCGAGATTCAGGTTGACCGTAGCCACGCTGTAGGCGCGACCGATGCCGCGGGCGTGAAAGACGTCTGCCTCGAATCCGCGCTGACTACGATTCAGGATTGCGAGGACTCGGTTGCCGCGGTGGATGCCGAGGACAAGGTCGTGGTCTATCGCAACTGGCTGGGCCTGATGAAAGGCGACCTCACCGACACCTTCAAAAAAGGCGGCGACACCCTGACCCGACGGCTGAACCCCGATCGCAGCTTCACCACCCCGGATGGTGGCACGCTCACCCTGCCCGGTCGCAGCTTGTTGTTTGTTCGGAACGTCGGCCATCTCATGACCAACCCGGCCATTCTCAACGCCGCAGGCGAGGAGATCCCCGAAGGGTTTATGGACGGGCTCTTCACCACCTTCTGCGCACTCCATGACCTACGCGGCGATAGCGCGCTCAAAAACTCGCGAACGGGCTCCATGTATATCGTGAAGCCGAAGATGCACGGCCCGGACGAGGTGAGCCTCACCGTCGAGCTGTTCTCAAAGATCGAGGACCTGTTTGGCTTGCCGCGCAATACTCTCAAAGTGGGCATCATGGATGAAGAGCGTCGCACCACCGTGAACCTCGCCGAGTGCATCCGTCGCGCCAGCGAGCGCGTGGTGTTCATTAACACGGGATTCCTCGACCGCACCGGCGACGAGATTCACACCAGCATGGAAGCCGGTGCCGTCACTGCCAAGAGCGCCATGAAGGCGGAAACCTGGATCAACGCCTACGAGGACTGGAACGTCGACGTGGGTCTGGCCTGTGGCCTGCAGGGCAAGGCACAGATCGGAAAAGGCATGTGGGCCATGCCCGATCTGATGGCCCAGATGCTCACCGCCAAAGTCGGCCACCCCGAGGCCGGCGCCAACTGCGCCTGGGTGCCCTCCCCGACTGCCGCCACACTGCACGTTTCGCACTACCATCGGGTATCGGTTGCCGACGTACAGAAGACGCTCGCAGGACAGACGCGACGCTCACTGGATGAGTTGCTCACCATCCCGCTGGGTGATTGCGAGAACCTATCGCCGGAGCAGATTCAGCAGGAACTCGATAACAATGCCCAGGGCATGCTCGGCTATGTCGTGCGCTGGGTCGAGCACGGCGTGGGCTGCTCCAAAGTACCCGACATCCACAACGTAGGGCTGATGGAAGACCGGGCCACGCTGCGCATCTCTAGCCAGCACATCGCCAACTGGCTGCACCATGGCGTGGTGTCTGAAGCGCAGGTGCGTGAGACGCTCGCCCGTATGGCTGCCGTAGTGGACGAGCAGAATCAGGCAGACCCGGATTACCGGCCCATGGCGCCCAATCAGGAGTCCAGCCAGGCTTTTCAGGCGGCGTGCGAGCTGGTCTTTGCCGGCACAGCCCAGCCCAGCGGCTATACGGAGCCGGTCCTGCACGCGCGACGCCTCGCGTTCAAAGGAGACGCCTAGGAGGCTCCACAGCTAGCCAACACCGGGCCCACATGACGAGAATGGGCTCCACTGCACACTAAAATTGCTCGATAATGACAATTTTTGTCATATTTTAGGCTTGTCTCAGCGGCGAAACACCTCCATAGTCCCTCGCAATTCGCGATTTAAAGCAAAATGCGAAAGTTGGCACGCCCTTTGCATCGTATAGGGTAGGTGTTGCCAGCACGGGCTAGCACACCGCTAACCCAAGGCAACAAAACAGTTTCAAAGGAGAGAAACATGAAAAAGCAAAGTCAAAAGGGCTTTACGCTGATCGAACTGATGATCGTCATTGCCATCATCGGCATTTTGGCAGCGATTGCTCTGCCCGCGTATCAAACCTACACCAAGAAAGCGAAGTTTTCCGAGGTCGTAGCAGCAGTGAACCCTTACAAGATAGCCATCGAGCTAGCAATCCAAAACGGAACTTGTGCAGGCGCCACTCTTACTGCTTTGACACAGCTCGACAACGGAGATTGTGGCATCCCTGCTGCACCTGCAGCGGCGGGTTTCGTTGCATCAGTAACAGTTATAGACGGAGTAATCCTCGCGACGGGCTCAGCGGACGTTGATGGCAGCACTTATCAGGTCACGACTGTTCCTACAGCAGCTGCTGCCGCAGGTGGGCCTTTGCAGGCGCCTGTAGATTGGACAGTTGCAGGATCTTGCGTGGGCGCCGGCCTCTGCTAGCGCTTGCGGCAACTCGTTGCAGCGATTACAAAAATAGGGGGCCATGCCCCCTTTTTTATTGGTTTGCGCGCCCTTCCGTTAGAATAGCGACGTGGCATCAACCCGGTGAGACCGGATTGCTGCCCATTTCCAGCTCGTGAAGATTCACAAGGTCACTAAAAGTCACACAAAAAAAGCTTTAATCTGCGAGTAACCAGAGCGTTGAGCTTAATATGAACTCACCCGCCTCCAAAGAAGTCCAATCCACTGTAAAAGGGCTAGCTGGCCGCCTGATTGCCGAGGGCGTGCTCACAGCCGAACAAGCCAAAGAAGCTGAACAAGACGCCAAGACCATGCGCGTCTCGCTGATTCGCTACCTGATCGACACACTGGACGTAGACAGCCGCGAGCTGGCTGAGATGGCTTCGGCGGAATTTGGTGTACCCGTGTTTGACCTGAATTCAATGAACCGCGAGATGCTGCCGGAGCAGCAAATCGACGGTGAGATGATGCTCAAACACCACGCCGTTCCCCTCTTCCGCCGCGGCAATCGGCTTTTTGTTGCGGTTTCAGACCCCATGAACCTCGGCGCACTGGATGAGTTCAAGTTTGCCGCCGGCATCAACACCGACGCCGTGCTGGTGGAGGATGAGGCGCTCAGCAAACTGATTGCCGACCTCGCCGAGCAGTCCGGCGGTTTTGATAATGACATGGCCTCACTCGGGGCCGATGGCGAATACGATCTGGAGATCAGCGACGGGTCAGTCGATGAAGACGACGAGGTGCGTGATGCGGCGGATGACACACCGATCGTGCGCTTCGTAAACAAGGTGTTACTAGACGGTATTAAGCAGGGCGCGTCCGATATTCACTTTGAACCTTATGAGAAAGACTATCGGGTGCGCTTTCGCACCGATGGCATTTTGCGCGAGGTGGTAAAGCCGCCGCGCAATCTGGCACCGCGCCTCGCCGCACGTCTGAAAGTGATGTCGCAGATGGACATTTCGGAGCGCCGCATTCCCCAGGATGGCCGGATCCAGATGAAACTTTCCAAGAAACGCGCTATCGATTTTCGCGTGAACACTCTCCCCACCATGTACGGCGAAAAAATCGTATTGCGGATCCTTGACCCGACATCGGCTCAGATGGGGATCGATGCGCTGGGTTACGAAGAGGACCAACAGGCGCTCTATGTGGAGGCGCTGGCAAAACCTCAGGGCATGATTCTCGTCACTGGGCCAACGGGTTCGGGCAAGACTGTCTCGCTCTATA
>JAAEZV010000505.1 GCA_018222695.1 Gammaproteobacteria bacterium | reverse complement strand
GGCTCTCCCAGTGGAGCGACGAGTACTCCAATGCAGATGGTGTGCGTTGTGCGCCCAAGGTCACGGTGCCGGCACTGGTGATCGGCAATGGAGCAGACGATGCCTGCACGCCGGGTGATACCGAAGCGCTCTTCAATGCACTGGGTTCTCAGGATAAAACGCGCACGACCATAGACGACGCCAACCACTACTACTTTGGTCAGCCCGAGTTACTGGCGCAGTCCGTTGCCCACTGTATGGCTTGGCTATCGGATAAAGGATTCGTGCAGTAAAGGGCGCAGTTGAATCTGTCTATACTGCTTCTCCCATTTTCTCAGTACTACCCTAAGGACCCAACATGCACGCCATGAAGCTCACCGCCCCGGGCGGCCTCGACCAGCTCCATCTCGCCGAGATTGAACCCCGCGCACCGGGGTTTGGTGAAATCCAGGTCGACATCAAGGCCACCTCACTCAACTTCCATGATTACGCGGTTGTGACGGGGCTGATCCCGGCGGACGATGGGCGGATTCCGATGTCTGACGGTGCCGGTGTGGTGACCGCGGTCGGGGAGGGTGTCACGACTTTTGCCGAGGGTGATCGGGTGTTGAGTTACTTCTTTCCCAATTGGGCGGGCGGCCGACCCACGCTGCCAAACCTTCTCGGCGTGCCGGGTGATCACGTTGACGGCTTCGCCGCGCAGACCGTGACCATGCCAGCCTCGGCCTTCAGCCGCATGCCAACGAATCTTGATTTCGACGCGGCGTCGACGCTGAGTTGCGCGGGCTTGACCGCCTGGCGTGCTCTGGTGGTTGAGACCAACCTCAAGCCCGGGGACTGGGTGCTGGTGCAGGGTAGTGGTGGGGTATCGGTGGCGGCACTCCAAATGGCGCGCATGATGGGTTGTCGAGTTATTGCCACCTCGTCGTCAGATGCGAAGCTCGAGCGCCTCGGTACCTTGGGCGCGGAACACCTGATCAATTACAAAACTCATGCCAACTGGGGTGAGCAAGCGTTTGAATTGACCGGCGGCGCAGGCATAGATTTAGTGGTCGAGGTGGGTGGGCCCGGCAACCTGCCTCAATCCATTAGTGCGCTGGCGGTGGACGGCTGCATCAGTTTGATCGGTGTGCTCACCGGTTGGTCTGGGGAGGTGCCGACTGCGGCACTGATGACCAAGAACGGCAGGCTCAGCGGTATTACCGTGGGCAGTCAGCTGGATCAAGCTAATATGATTGCGGCGGTCGAGGCGCATAACTTGCAACCGGTCATCGATAAAACCTACCCTCTCGCTGAGCTGGCTGACGCCTTTAGATATCAGGAGTCGCAACAGCACTTCGGCAAGATCTGCGTCAGTCTCTGATGCTAATCCCATTTGTGATGGGTCTGGTTTTGGCCTAGGGTGGTGAGCGAAATTAAAAACCAAGCAAACAGGGGGAGAAAAAGATGACGCGTTTATTGATTGCAGCAGTGATCGCTGCTGTGGGCCTCACTGCGCAGGCGGGAGAGCCCGATGGCGCGCACGACGGCGCCGAATGGCAGATTTGGGCTTATTCTTCAGCGGCACCGGCGCCGCTCGGCACCAATGCGACGGTGCTGGGGTTGGATGGGTCGG
>JAAEZV010000504.1 GCA_018222695.1 Gammaproteobacteria bacterium | reverse complement strand
CCAATATCATCGGCGGCGCTTTGGCCCAGTACCCAATCGGCATGGCCTCGGATCGTATCGACCGGCGCTACGTACTGGCTGCACTGTGCGCCGCCAGCAGTTTATCTGCGTTTGGCTTGGTCTTGGCGGAATCCCCCGAAACATTACTGTTGGGATCGTTCGCCTTCGGCGCTTTTGCCAACTCTCTTTATGCTGTCTCACTGGCCAAAGCAGCTGATAATTCAAAGCGCGAAGAATTTTTCACGATTGGTTCTTCCGTCCTACTGCTAAATGCCCTTGGATCCGCGAGCGCCGCCCTGGTCGTCGGCTGGGCGATGCGCAGTCTGGGTGACGGTGCGCTATTTGCGTTTGTTGGGGTCGCGAGCCTCGTTACCGGATTATTCATTATTCTGCAGCCGCCGGGCCGCACCGCCGTCACCATCGAAGAGCAAAGCGCGTTTATACCGGCGACGTCCGCCATGGCACCGGCTGCTTTTGACCAAGACCCCCGCTCCGACGAGGAAGTCGAATACGAGCCGGTTGCACCCGCCGATGACGAGTTGGAATCAACGCTAGAATTTGTCGAGACAGAGTTCCCCAAAGCCGCCGCCTGACCAGCACTGGCACTCGCCTAGAGGTTGCGTGGCCGCAGGCTTTGTTCACTTATAAACCCAGCTCTCCCAGCAGGAATGAGGGCAACAAGCCCTCGGGAGCGGTTTACTAACCTATTTGCTGCCCATCGCCCCGCGGATCAAAGCTGATCACGAACGAGACAAAAATATTTCGCAACGCCGCGTTCGGCTCCATAATCCAGCCCAATTGGCATCCCATCCCACTGTCTCTGGAGTGACACCATGTCATCACCCGCCATCACCATAGGGCCCCGAGTCCGCAAATCTCCCTTCTACAACGCCACCATTGAGGCAGGGGCTCAGGCTTTCACCATCTATAACCATATGTTCATGCCTACCAGCTACGGTGATACCACAGCCGAGTACTGGGCGATCGTCGAGGGTGTCTCGCTATGGGATGTCGCCGCGGAACGGCAGGTAGAAATCATCGGACCCGATGCTCTAGCACTGACCCAAATTTTGACCCCCCGAGACATCGACAAGTGTCCGATCAACCGGGCCCGTTACGTGGTCTTTGTCGATGAGAACGGCGGCATCGTTAATGATGCCGTCATGTACCGACACGCCGAGAATCACTTTTGGCTATCACCAGGGGATGGCGACGTTTTGCTGTGGGCCAAAGGTGTGGCTGCACAAAGCGGTCTGGATGTCACCATCCGCGAACCCGATGCGTCGCCGCTCCAACTGCAGGGCCCGCTGGCACCGCGGGTGGCGCACAAGCTCTTTGGCGACCTGGCCACTGAACTCGGCTACTACCACTTCTGTCACACCTCGCTAGAGGGCATCCCGGTCGTGCTCAGCCGCACCGGTTGGAGTGGCGAGCTGGGCTACGAGATCATCCTTAAGGACGGTAGCAAAGGCACCGCCTTGTGGGACCTGTGCATGGAAGCCGGGGCCGAGTTCAACATTCAAGCCGCCTGCCCATCGCTGGCGCGCAGTATGGAAGGCGCGCTGCTCTCCTACTGCAGTGACATCACCCTGAATGACA
>JAAEZV010000503.1 GCA_018222695.1 Gammaproteobacteria bacterium | reverse complement strand
CTTTGCCCGAACGCAAAGCGAAGGCCAAACCCTCGATCAACGCGCGGTAGACATGCGCCCGAGTGTGAAAATCCTTAAACCCGACAATGCTGCCCCGTCCCTCAGGGCCGGTCTCACCTAGCACCGGGTTCCAGAAAGGTTGCAGCACCAGACCCTCGGCACCGGGTTCAGTCTGCGCTAACAATTCATCAAGAACGGTCTCGGGCGAGACGCCGCGCTCTGCAGAATACCGCCGCTCGGCATCGCCAAACTGCTCGAGAAACCAGCTCACCATCCAGAAACCGCGAAACACCTGAATTTCAGTGTTGAAATGCTCGGGGAGGGCTGCCGGATAGGCCGGCATGAACGGCACCACCTCGACATAGCGAGATCGAGTCGTATTGATCGTGGCGGTGGTACCACAGGATACGCTGGCGATATCCGCCTCAAGGGCGCCCACTCCCAGCACCTCACAGGCCTTGTCCGCGGCACCGGCGATCACTGGCACACCCTCTGGTATACCGGTCACCTCGGCTGCATCAGCCGTGATCGCGCCCAATGGCTCTCCTACTGCGGCGAGGGCGGGCAGCATGTAGCGTTTGATGGCTATGCTGTGCCATTTCCAATCGGAATCGGCGCACCAATCCTGTTTTTTGAAATCAAAGGGCACATAACCTACCTGACTACTCGCACTGTCTCTGAATTCGCCGGTCAGCCGGTAATTCAGATAACCAGAAAGCAGCAGAAAGTGTGCGGTTTTTGCCAGCAGTTCGGGCTGATGCCGCTCAAGCCAGTTGGCTTCGGCCTCTGCCTCAAGATTCTCGACAATCGGCCGGATGCGGAGCAGCGCAAAGAGCACTCGCCAGATCCACGGCAGCCGTCCGCGCGCAGGGGATCGGCGCTGGTCTGTCCAGATGATGGCGGGCCGCAGCGGTCGCCCCATCTCATCGAGGTTAATCACCGTGGCACGCTGTGTCGTGACTACGACCGCCGCGATCTCCGAGGGGTCGACTCCTTGCGCCCATAAGCCCTGGCAACTGGAAGACAGTAGTGTCCAGAAGCCCTCCACATCATGTTCGGTCCAACCGGGCTCGGGGTGCTGATACTGATCAATTGGCAACTGGTGTTTCGCGAGGCACTCTCCAGACTGTTTGTACGCCAGTGCGCGAACGCTCTGGGTGCCAAAATCGATCGCCAGAATCAGAGAGGGTTTACTGGCTAACGACCCGTTCACAAGTCAGGTGCTCTCAGTCCGCGTCTGTGAGTGGCAGCAAATTGCCGGGGTTAAGAATGCCCTGCGGGTCGATCGCCTGCTTGAGCTTGCGGAGCAGCGCGAGCCCGTTGTCACCCAGGTCATGATGCAGATAGTCACGCCTGAGGCGCCCTGACCCATGATGATGAGCGATGCCACCCCCTGCCTTAGCCGTCGCTGTGAGGGCCTGATCCCAACTTTCAAGATAGCGATCGCCCATCACCGAAGCGTCCTCTGGCATGCAGGCAAAAGTGAAGTACAGATTGATGCCCGAGCGATAGACATGAGAACTATGTGCCGAGGCATTGACACAATCCGGTACCGTCTTGAGTGCAGCGACTACATCCCCGTAAATCGCATCGATCTGG
>JAAEZV010000502.1 GCA_018222695.1 Gammaproteobacteria bacterium | reverse complement strand
GAAGCGGGTCGTCAGAATCCGAGATTATTGGTCATATCCCGAGCGAACAAGTCGGTGCGTGCCTTCGCGACTGTCTTAACAGCATTGGCAGCGGGCCAGCAACCGGACATCGATTACCTAAAACAAGCGGGGTATCTGTATCGAACAACCGCCGTTTACGGCAACGGTAAGTTCGGCATTGCCGATTTCGATCGACTTAAAGGCTATCAGGACTTTTGGCAGCCTTTCTCTGCGCAGATGGCGGCGGTCTATATGCTAAGAGAATTTTCAGTGGATCAGGTCGAGCACATCGCGAGGCAGGCAGACCCGGACCGCGCCGTGGCACTGCACCCCGACGCGCGACGTTACCTGGGAATCGGCAATTCCACTGGGCTGGGCATGGCGCCTTTTTTGATCAATCACCCCCAACTCATCAGTCAGTGGATTTGGGTTCGAGAGCGAGCGCTGGCCGTGGCGGTTGCGCAGGCGCCAACCGAGCACGATCGGGACAGGATGCTGGCGCTGTGCCATCGCGCCGCCGCCTACTTAGCCGATAGCCACGTTGAAGATGCGCCGCAAAGGGAGCGCAATAGCGAGGCGCATGAGGAGCTCACGCAGGTCATCGGGTGGTTGGAGCAAGTGCCGCTCGATGAGGCCCTCTGGCAGCAGTTGCTCAACTGGGCGCAGACGCACTTATCGCTTGAGACCCAGGAGTTGATTAATACTCTGCTGATTGAGCTTTATCCTGAGCTGGTTGATGCACTGAATGACCCGATGGGTGCTGACGAAAATCTGGATCTGACGCCCGATATGCCTCTGATTCAGCTCAAGCAGATTCTTGAGACCCGCTTTGACTGGGCGATTGATGCTGATTACGAGTGCGAGGATGCCCGGTACTGGTTCTGGTATCAGTCTGCAGAAAAGGAGGAGCCGCGGCTCGGTGTGCGAGGTCAGGAGCTGGGCGAAGAAAAGGAGCTCGGGCTCGCCATCGCGCCGACTGCCCAGCGGGTCTATCGTGATGTTGTTGAATTATTGGATACGCAGCCGCGGGCGCTAACAATCGATTTGTTGATGGTGTCTCCCGAGCATATGCGGGTAGTGCGTCGCATACAGACCATGGCCGCCACTGTGTATGGAGAGATCAGGGCCAATTTGTGGCACCGCGACATGAAGCCCATGCACCTGTTGCGCGCCAAACTGTCGTTTCTGGGTGCGCATCGCTTCGATCCTAAAGGCGATCGCTGGGTGCGCGTCACTTTTTTCCAAGGCGCGCCGCTGCTGAGTGACTTCGAGGACAGCGCTGCGTCCCCGCAGGTATTTGATGATTGGAGCTTCCCAGTGGCGCCCTGTGCTGAGCGCGTGAGCGCCTCGCCATGAAGATCTCTCTCAACGAACTGCAGTCGGTTTGCCGCAAGGCTTTTATGGGTATGGGGTTCACGGCGGGGCATGCCGATGATGCCTCCGCGATGGTGGCGTGGATGCAGAGTTACAAGCTTGACGGCATGAAAGAACTCAGTGAGGGGCTTGAGTGCGTGGTGGCATCTGCGGCCTCAGCCCGACCCAACGTGATCTATGAGGACGCAGACCTTGCTGTCGTGGACGGGCAGCACATGAGCGTAC
>JAAEZV010000038.1 GCA_018222695.1 Gammaproteobacteria bacterium | reverse complement strand
GCGCTGCAGGTTTCGTGTATTGGCAGCGATGATTCGAAAGAGGCGATCAAAGCCTTTTTTGAAAAGCGTCAGCCCGACTGGCAGGGCAAATAGCTACGCCATGTCGATGGGAGTGCGCAAGCGCCAAGTGAGCAACTGACGTTCCATACCGATAGCGGCTATCAGGCAAATAACAAAAAAGCGGCAGAGAGGATTCAGGCATGGTTAAGCGAAGAGAGAAGTCGGCGTCGGACAAATCATTGTTTGGCGGTGCGGGCGTGCTCGCTGCTGCGATTGCATCCGGTGTCGCCATCAGCGGCGTTGCCCTTGCCGAGGAAAAGCAACTTTTGTGGGGCGACACCCATTTGCATTCCACCTATTCCTCTGACGCGTTTACCAACGGCAACCTGACGGCTTCACCGGACACGGCCTATCGCTATGCCAAGGGCATGCCGGTTGTGCATCCCGGACACAAAGCGCGTGTGCAAATTGGGACGCCGCTGGATTTTCTGGTGGTGTCGGATCATGCCGAGTATCTTGGCGTCATCCGGAGCCTCTACCTCAATCCCATGGTCACAGAGGGATTAAGCTGGCGCGAGCGACTCTGGACTCGTTTTGTTCAATATTTATTGCGTGACGCCATTGATGGTCAGGAGGGGCGAGAGCTATTCACATCGATCCTGCCTAAGCCCTCAGACAATGCCGTAACGGCAATGGAGGGCTGGGAAGAGGATCGCGTCAGTGGTTTGATCCCCCGGCAGCCAACGGTCGAAATCGATACCTGGAAGCTCATTACGGATACGGCCGATGCGCACAACGAGCCGGGAGAGTTCACGGCATTGATCGGCTGGGAATACTCTCTGATACCAGGCGGCGCTAACCTTCATCGCATTGTGATGGCCGATATCGACGCTGAACAAGCGCAAACCTTTGCCCCATTCGGTTTTGATGACAGCTCTTTTCCCAGTGATTTGTGGTCCTGGTTAGAGAAGACCAGTGCCGCGACAGGCGGCAACTTTCTCGCGATACCTCATAACTCCAATATTTCTAAGGGCTCGATGTTTGATGTCAGAGATATTCGGGGCAACGATATCAATCAGGATTACGCAGAAATACGACGTTACTGGGAGCCGGTCGTTGAGATTACTCAGATCAAAGGAGATTCCGAGACGCACCCCGTGCTATCTCCCGATGACCCTTTTGCCGACTTTGAGACTTATCCCTACTACATCCAGCGCGAGTGGACCGACTATGTGCCGCAGCCCGGGGATTACATCCGTAGTGCTCTGAAAACAGGCCTGGAATTAGAGTCCACTGTGGGTGTGAACCCCTATCAGTTTGGGGTGATCGGATCGACCGACGCCCACACCGCGCTCCCGTCTGCCGAGGAGGACAATTTCCACGGCAAGATGGCAACCGACTCGATTCCATCCAGGAAGGACGGTGGTTGGTCTGACGACGCGCGAGGTACATTTGGGTGGGGCATGAGTGCGTCAGGTCTAGCGGCCGTTTGGGCAGCTGAGAATACCCGCGAGGCTATTGTCGCGGCGATGCGTCGCAGAGAGGTGTATGCCACTAGCGGGCCTCGTATTGCGGTGCGTACCTACGGTGGATTGAATCTGCCTCCTACGGTACTGGAGACTCCAGGCTTTCCCGACAGCATTCAGACACAGGCCGTACCAATGGGCGGTGAGATCATGGGTGCCGGCGTGGGTGATCGCTTCAGCTTGGCGATTGAGGCCCAGGCTGACCCTAAAAGCGGTCATCTGGATCGCATTCAGGTCGTCAAAGGATGGATTGATGCTACCGGCGAGACCCAGGAGCGGGTTTATGACGCGGCGTGGAGTGGCGACGACCGTTTACTGCCAGACGGTGCGTTGGCGGCGGTGGGGTCGAGTGTGGATCTGAACACCGGGCTGACCGCAAACACCATCGGTTCACCCCGCCTCACCGCCGTGTGGCAGGACCCCGAATTTGACCCGGCGCAATCTGCTTTCTACTACGTGCGTGTGTTGCAGATTCCCACCGCGCGGCATTCGCTGCTCGACAAGCTGGCGCTGGGGAACGAAGACATCGACACGCGCAGGCCGGATACGATTCAGGAGCGTGCATACACTTCTCCTATTTGGTATCGCCCCTGAAACTCGCGGAGAGTAGCGGGTGGCGTTTAAACCGCGATACAGACTCTGAGGCCCTCTAGTGCAGGCTTCGCTTGGGACAGCGCGAGCAGGCAGGCGTCTCTGGAGGCTTCCAGCTCCAACAGCTCTTCGTCTCGTATCGCAGGATTCAGAGACTGCAGGTACCTGAGTCGGCTCAGTTCCTCAACATAGAATCGATTCGCTGCGTCGACCGCCTCTTGGCCACGTCGACTGACCTCGTCTCCGGCGATCTGCTCCAAGGTGGGTAGTAACTTCTCCAGTACCGGTCGCAGCTTGTTCAGGGCGCTCGCACTCGTCGCACTGGGTACAGTTTGTAGCGCTTCGGTTAAAAACATCGATGACAGCTTGTCCCCAACTGTCTTCCCCGCTTGAGTGAGCAGCGTTCTCACCGGTTGCGAATTCAGGAACTGGCCTGTGGTGAGATAGAGCGGGGCGAGGCACTCCATTCGATGCACGCTTTCGAGCAGGATGGTGCCAGCAGGGACGCCGCGATGTTTGAACGTCCCTATGCTGGCTTTGCCGATGTCGCTGCCGAGTAGTGCTGCCATCGATTCCATAACGATCGGATGTTCCCACGTCATAAACGTGACGTCGTCTCGGCTCAATGCAGTGTGCCGGTGATAGGTTGCTGTGACGCCATCTTCTGAGAGCCCCGGCAACTGTCCGGTCGCCAGGTTTTCCGTCGGTCTGATTAACGACAGATTTTCGTCGAGATATTCTTGCTCGATGCCCATCCGGTCAAACAGGTGCTCACAGAAGTCGTGAAGTGCCTCGGCGGTTTCACGTTGCTCTAGGGTGGCAATAATGTCTGCGCCTGCGCCTGCATCATGTGAGTGACGCTCAAGCAGGCGGTCACGGCCTGCCTCACTCTCGCGCGACAATTCGTCCCGTCGCTTGCGGGTGCTCTGCAACAGAAGGTCGAGTTCGCCCGATCCGGAGAGAAGTGCGCCAAGCGTATCGGCAAACTCACTGTGCAGTTGGTAGCCAACGGAGCAGGTGGCGGCGAAGGCGTTCAAGCCCTCATCGAACCAGCGAAACAGGGTTTCCTGGCCGGTTTCCGCCAAATAGGGCACATGGATGTGAATATCAGTGCCTTGACCGATCCGGTCCAGACGACCGATGCGTTGTTCCAGCAGGTCCGGATGGAAAGGCAGGTCAAAGCAAATCAGGTGCTGCGCAAATTGAAAATTGCGGCCTTCACTACCAATTTCTGAACAGATCAGCGCCTGAGCACCGCCGCTTTCCTCGGCAAAGTAGGCAGCAGCGCGGTCGCGTTCGATAAGGCTCAGGTCCTCGTGGAAGGCCGCGCAACGAACACCGGCTTTCAGGTGCAGAAAGTGCTCCAGCGCAATCGCTGTTTCTTTATGCGCGCAGATCACAAGCACCTTTTTGGGCCGGAGGTTTTTCAGCTGTGTTTCCAGCCACTCGACCCGAGGGTCCTGTTCAATCCATATGGATTCTGGGTGCAGCGTTTCCGGGTGGAGTGTCTGGGCGTCATGCTGATAAATTGCTGGCGACGCCAGCGAATAAGCGTGTCGGTGTCGTTGCGGAAACCCGGGCACCCCTCGCCGTGAATTGCGGTACAGCACGCGCCCGGTACCGTAGCGGTCAAGCATCTGTTGAATCTGCTCTTCTGTATCGGCCTCGGCGTCTATCCCCTCGGGTAGCGTGACGGCTTCACCCTTTTCCAATTGATCGATCAGGCGGCTCCATTCGGCAAATTGGGCGTATTCGGCGGTGAATTGATCAAAATCTGCGAAGCGCGCAGGGTCGATCAGTTGCAGTCGGTCAAAGTGGCTTCTCAGTCCAGCCTGCTCGGGAGTGGCGGTCAGTAGCAGTAGGCCGCGGGCGCGAGCCGATACCTCGCAGACAAACTGACCCAAGTCCGTGCGCTGCTCACCAATTCCTGTGATGTGGTGTGCCTCATCAATAACCACCATGTCCCAGTCAAGTCCGCTGACGATTTCTCTTGTTATCGGATCATCTGCAAACAGGCTGATCGGAGCGATAACCAGCGCATTCTCGGAAAACTCCATTTCGATGTCGGCGTCTTCCAGTCGCTCGGCATTGAGCAGTGAGAATGCCAGGTGGAAGCGTCTTTGCATTTCAACAAGCCACTGGTGCGCCAGTGTCTCAGGCACAAGCACCAGGACGCGGCGCACCCGTTGGCGATGTAGCTGCTGGGTGAGGATCAGCCCTGCCTCAATGGTCTTACCGAGCCCCACCTCATCGGCAAGTAATACGCGTGGCGCAAAGCGTTTCCCCACGTTGGCTGCCACATACAGTTGGTGCGAGAGTAGGGCGGTTCGTGGACCGAGCAAGCCTCCCAGTCCAAAGCCTTCTCCCTCGGCGGCGTGCTCCAAAGTGGTCATTCTGAGACCGAAGTCTCGAGGCCTACCCAGTTGATTATTCAGTAATCGCTCGATCGGCGTATTCAGCTCGATATGGGCATCAAGCTCGGTCTCCACGACCGAATGATGCGCTCCAGATGGTCCCTCTGCTTCATAAGTAATCACCCCGCCTTGTTCCTGAAGCGCGATGACCGTCAGCATGCTGCCGTCCATGCGTGTCAGCTGGTCACCGGGTTTGAGGAGTAGTCGGGTCAGGGGTGCGCGATCGGTCGCATACACCCGCTCCTCCTCCACGGCGGGGAAATGCAAGGTGACCCGACGTTCATCGGCGTGGGTCACGATCCCCAAGCCCAAAGTACTATCCGCGTGACTGACCCATCGCTGGCCAGGTAAGAAATGATCGGTCATGAATTAGAAAAACAGTCTGTAGCTATTGGCGCGGGCGTGCTCGAGAAACGCTTCCGTCGGGAGTGATTTGATCTCCGCCAGCGTCTCGGCAATGAAGGGTAAGTAGCAGGGCGCGTTGGGTCGCCCACGATAGGGAACAGGCGTCAGATAGGGTGCGTCGGTCTCGAGCACAATGCGCTCCACTGGGGTGGCGTCGACTACGGCTCTGACGTTGTCGGCATTGCGGAACGTCGTGATGCCATTGAAGCCCAGCATGAACCCCTCGCTAAGACAGTACTCGGCCAGTGACAGGGAGCTGGTGAAGCTGTGGATGACCCCTTTGCGCGGCAGCGCGCTGCTGTAATTGGCCAGGATCGCGCGGGTATCGTCATCAGCCTCGCGGGTATGGATGACCACGGGCAGAGACAGCTCGGCGGCAAGCGCCAGCTGCTCATCGAACGCTTTGATTTGTGTGTCTCGGTCAGCGTGGTCGTAGTAGTAATCGAGTCCGATTTCGCCAATGGCCACGACGCGCGCGTCTGCTGCGCCTGTTTCGACCCGCTTTGCCAGCGCGGGGCTCCAGCTCTCAGCCTCGTGAGGATGAATGCCCTGGGTACACCAAATGGACCGGTGCCCGTTGGCGATGTCACGTACCTGATCCAGGTTATCGGCCGAGACGGAGATCGTAACGATCCGCTCAATCCCGACACGAAAGGCTTCATCCAATGTCTCGGATAATGCCTGCGAGTCCAGATAATCCAGGTGGCAGTGTGTCTCAACAATGGGAGTGTTGAACTGCGGAATCTCTCGGCGGCTGGTCTGACTCATTAACGGGGGTAGGGCATCGCTGGGGCGCGAAGTATGGCACAAATGACAGTAGTAAAGGCCTGTGGCGCCCAATTATCCCAGCGGGTAGTCCGGCGTCGAACTTCTCGCGATGAGCTACCTGCGACGAGCTATCCGCGATGAACTGTCCGGAAGCGCATGGATTGGACTGTGTCGATAATTTCCTGCCACAGCCACTGATGAATGGGTGAGTGCTCGGTACGCCGATGAGCAATAAGCGAGTACTGCACGCTGAATGTCATTTCAACGGGTAAGGTCAGGGCGACCATATCGCGTGTTGCGCCCTCGTTGCGCGCCAGGTAGGCCGGGCAAATAAGGAGATAGTCCGTCTCTCTCAGAATTTCAAATGCCGTCAACAGGTGCGATGTTTCGAGAATGCCCCGGTCGCTCTCGAACAAGCCACGCGCCAGGACCTGACCTCCAACCAGCTCTTCACAATCTGCAACATAGAGTGCCACCTGCGGATACTGGCGCATCAAGTCGGCGGTGACGGTCTGGGCAACGAGCGGGTGGTCCTGCCGAACGAAAATCGCAAGTGGGGAGGCGGCCAATGGCGAAACTGAATACTCCGGCGGATATTCCTCCCGCTGTATTTGTATGGCGAAATCCAGCTCGCCGCTTGCCAACTGATCCAGCTGCCGCTCCGCTCGTGTAATGGTGCGAAGCCGCAACCGGGGGGCGCTGGATTGCAGGCGCGCAGAAAGTGGGGGCAGCAGCGTGAAACCCACATACTCGGAAATGGCCAGCGTGATCTCGCCTTTAAAAGCGGCGGGAGTGAACTCTCCGGCGTCCAGCAGCCCATCCACCTGCCCGAGCAGGCTCTTGAGCTCCCCCGCCAGCCCGAGCGCTCGGGGTGTAGGCTGGATGCCGCGCTTACTGCGCACAAACAGCGGGTCATCGAAGGTTTCCCGCAGTCTGCCCAGCGTTTTTGACATCGCCGGCTGGGTAATAGACAGCCTGTCAGCGGCGCGCGAAACACTGCATTCTTCAAGCAGAATATGCAGTGCGACCAATAAGTTGAGGTCAATTCTTGCAAGACGGTTGAGGTTCAAGGCTTTACCTTATAACGCTGGAGACTGTATGTGATTAAAAAAATACATTGGTAGTCATGTTAACCCGTATGGATACTATGTAACAGGTTCTGAACACGTTGCGCTGGGTTTTCCCTTTTACCCGGCGTTATCCAGAGTCCGATACAGCCTCTGCCCGCCTCTCCGAGGCGGGCTTTTTTTTGCGCTATATTCAGCAACGATGCCCGCACGACTGACGCCAACTCACCTGACACCGCTGCTCGTGCTGCTGTGCCTCTACGTCTGTCCAGCTCGAGGCGATACGCCGATCCCCTTTGGCTTGCCAGTGCAGTACCGCGATGTTGTGACGGTATTGGATTTTGCTGACGGGCGAGACGCCTCCGAGCTTGCGAATGTTGATGAGGCCCAGGCCAGACTTGAGGAGACAGAGCGAAATCTTGGGCCCTATCACCCCGCGCTAGCGGCCGAATTCGTGCAGGTCGCCGAGCTGGCGATGGAGGCGGGTGACGTGACTTTGGCGACGTCCCTCTATGACGCCGCGTTGCACAATGCCAGGGTCAACAATGGCTTGTACGGTGATCAGCAGTTGCCGATCCTGCGTGGGCTACTGGATTTGTATCTGCTGACGGGCGATCGTGAAGGGTTCGAGGCCCGCGCGGCCTATCAGTTTCGGTTGCTGGGTTCGGGCCTGCCGCCTTTTGAAGAGGGTGAAATGCGCGCGGCTCTGGAGTTTTTCGACGTGTCACTCGATGCGCTGATGGGCGTTTCCTGGGAGGGCCGGAGCCGCGAATTGTTGGCGCTGCACACTCGCTTCGAGTCGATGGCCGAAGCGGTTTGTGCTGACGAGTCAGTAAATCTTGCCTGGTGCGAGCCCTTTACCTTCAGATTGGGTCGTTTTTACTATCTTCTGGAGCACAAGCTCGATGTATTTGTTGACGACCCTCGTTTCGAGCGGACTTTTACCGACCCGGAGTGGCAGTCTCTTGACCGGGAGCCAAGACTGGAAGCGCTGCAGCGTCGCCTGTTCAGTAAGGGGGAAACGGTTTTTGAGCGACTGCTTAAGGTCAGCCCCGACAGCCACGAGGCACTATCCGCTCTGGCAGATTGGCACTGGTTTTATCGTAAGCGGGATGAGGCGACGACGCTTTATCGGAGGGCCTGCGTGCTTTCGCCATCTAGGTTTTCCCGAGCGGCCCCGCTGCCGGAATACCCCCGGCTGGCCTTTAACAGGGCGTTTCAAGAGCCGGCTATGCCGCTCGACGTGTCCCTGACGGTGACCGAGAAGGGCAGGCCCGTTGATATGAATTTCAGTTTGCCTGCGGCCGGGGTGGATACCGACCCGCCAAGCCGGGTCAGACGTGCGATGCGCAGCATGGTGTTCCGGCCAGCCTTTGTGTCGTGTTCCGAGCCGGTGGAGACCGAACTGAAACTGGAGCTCGCCTACATCGACTGATCAGTCGTTGTGAATCACCAGTAACGCGCCGGTCGCTTTTACCGTGCCAGAAAGCCGCCAGCCCAAAACTTCACCGCCGTGTTTTTCAGTCACTTTGTCGGCCATTTCATGGAACGTGGGTCGCTCGGGATCGCCAATCACGATCGTGCCAACGCCAGCGTCAATGGCGCGATCGATCATTTTGGCGACAGGATCCACCAGCTCATCCCAGAAACAGATATCACCGCCGAACAGAATGTCCACGTTCTCAAGGTCTTTTTTGCGGACCTTTTCGAAACGCTGCACCCAGCTTTCGGTGGAGACGCCGTTAAGTTCCGCTACGGCATTAAGGTAGGGGAATACAGCGGGGTCGGCATCCATTGAAACGACCTTTGACCCCCATTCCTTGGCGCACCAGATGCCGGTAATGCCCCAGCCGCAGCCAGCATCCAGCACGCGCTTGCGGCGCTTCGGCGGATGCTTTTTTAAATAGTCGATGATCAGGCAGCTGGATTTCCACAGCTTGGTACCGTGAATGCTCGGCTCATGACCTGCTCGTCGCACGGCGCGAATACTCTTGTGCCCGGCGTAGGGCATGACGACGCCGCGGAAGCGACGGAGCTTTTTGTCTGCAGCGGATTGCTTGGTTTTGCTGGTTGTTTTCTTAGTTTTAGACGACGGCATACCGCGCTCCGCGTTCAATGGGAGCGCGAGCTTAGCAAAAGTGCCGTGCCGAGGGTATTAGCGCTTGGTAACTTCTTCGGCCTGCAAGCCTTTGGGGCCTTCAACCAGGCTGAACTCGACTTCCTGTCCCTCGTTCAGGCTGCGATAACCATCCCCCTGGATCGCCCTGAAGTGAACAAAGATATCGTCTGGCCTGTCGGCCATTGTGATGAAGCCAAAGCCCTTGGCGTTGTTGAACCACTTAACGGTTCCTGTCTGTCGTTCTGACATGACTGAATCCACCGCATTAGAATTATTATTGGATGTAGTCTTATCAGGGCTTCAAGCAGAACGCAACTCCTCAATTTGCGTGCGCTGACGCCCGAGAGTCGCTAAGGCCGTTTCCGCCATCGTTTTCTTGTGCTTTTCTGCTTCGACAATGTCTGAAGGTGCTCGCTCGGTAAACGATTTATTGGAGAGTTTGCCGTCGAGCTTCGCTACTTCTTTCTCCTGGCGTTCGATTTCCTTGTCGAGGCGCTTGAGTTCGGCCTCAATGTCGATGACACCGGCCATGGGCACCCTGATCTCCAGGTCACCGCATAAAGTCATCAGGCTTGCGGGCGGTGCCTCTTCTCCGGACAGCACCGTAATACCTCTGACCTTGGCCAGTCGCCCCAGGTAGGCTTCATTGCGGCTGAATCGCTCACGGTCGAGCTCCGCGGCATTGACGACAAACACAGGGAGCTCGGTAGCAGGGGGGATATTGGATTCTGAGCGAATGGTGCGGATGCCGACAATGATCTCTTTGAGCCATTCTATTTCTGCTTCGGACTCCGCATCCAGACGATCGTTCTGCCTTCCGGGCCAGGGCGCCAGCATGATGCTTTCGCCCGCTTGATCTGCCAGTGGGCTGACGGTTTGCCAGATCTCCTCTGTCAGGAACGGCATGAAGGGATGGAGCATGCGCAGTGACTTCTCCAGTACCGCGATTAAAGTGCGACGCGCACCCAATTGTTCGGATGTGGCGGTGGCGTCATCCCATAGGACTGGCTTCGACAGCTCAAGGTACCAGTCACAGAACTCATTCCATACGAAGTCGTAGAGCGCTTGGGATGCTAGATCAAAACGATAGTTGTCGTAGGCGTCCTCGACGGCAGCTAAAGTGGTCTCGAGGCGGCTCTGTATCCAGCGGTCAGCCAGCGAGAACGTCGCGTCTCCCTCGCTCAGATTATGGGACTCTGTATGGCTCAGCACATAGCGCGAGGCGTTCCAGATTTTATTGCAGAAGTTGCGATACCCCTCCATCCGGCCGATATCGAACTTGATATCCCGCCCGGTGGATGCCAGCGAATAGAAGGTATATCGGAGTGCGTCGGTGCCATAACCCGTAACGCCCTCGGGGAACTGCTTGCGTGTCGCTTTCTCAATCTTTGCGGCAAGCTGCGGTTGCATCAGATTGCTGGTCCGCTTTTGAACCAGCGCCTCCAGCTCGATGCCGTCAATCAGGTCGATGGGGTCAAGGACATTGCCCTTCGACTTGGACATTTTCTGGCCTTCACCGTCGCGCACCAGGCCGTGCACATAGACGGTATGGAAGGGGACCTCTTCCATAAAGTGCAGCGACATCATGATCATTCTCGCTACCCAGAAGAAGATGATGTCGAAACCGGTTACCAGCACTGAGGCAGGGTGGAAAGCCGCTAGATCTTCATTTTTCTCCGGCCAGCCGAGCGTGGAGAACGTCCAAAGGGCGGACGAAAACCAGGTATCCAGCACGTCATCATC
>JAAEZV010000501.1 GCA_018222695.1 Gammaproteobacteria bacterium | reverse complement strand
ACCTGTCAGCATGACCATATTGGAGACTAGTCCGCAGAGAGATAGAGCCAGGCCCAGTAAGGCGTAGACTGCAACCAGTTGCCAGAGGCTGTTGGTAGCGGAGTAGGCCAGCAATCCGAGTGTTAGGAGCGTGCTGCCGATGGCGATGATGGCGCGGGATGAATAACGATCAAGCAACCAACCCGCGGGTGGTGATGTGACAGCACCGATGACAAAAAACACGGTTGCGGGCAGCGTCACCTCGCTCGCCTGCCAGCCAAAGCTGTCCATCAATTCCGGATACAGCAGCGGTAGCGTATGCAAGGTGACGCCATTTGAGGCCATATAAACCAGAAACAGCCCGCTGAGTACGATCCATCTTTGATGTAGAGGTGTGGCCCCGGTCATTGGGTGTCAGCCGCTGGTCATTCTGGGCGACATTACACCACCACTCGGCAGCAGGGAATCGCAGTAACGCGATCACCCGGGCGATAGGCGGCTGTTGCCGGCTCTAGTTTGATTGAGTGGCTCGTGCCGGTATGGTGTCCTTGCAATTCCGTGAATTCAGACAGTTGGGCGTGTGAGTGACTGCAAGACATTTTGACATTGCCATCATCGGATCGGGCATCGCTGGCGGCGCTCTGACCGTGGCGCTCAAGGACAGTGGTCTGAGCGTGCTGCTTTTGGACCGTCGTTCCGGGCCATTGGATACCGCCAGAGGTGATCACATACAGCCGGTAATGCAGCCCGTGTTGTCCCGCTGGGGTGTAATGGATCAGCTGCTAGAGGCGGGTGCTGAGCGGCGAGCGGGAACGCGATGGTTTGATGCGGAGGGCGCTCATATTGTCACCGTGCCAGTGCCTCAAGGTGAGGACTGCGGGGGCGCATTCCTGTTCCTTAACCACGAGAAGATTGGCGATATTTTGCTCGCTACCGCGGAGCAAGCAGGGGCTGTGAACATCGCCGGTCTATCTGACTGGTCGTTAACGCGAGCGGCGGGGAATTGGTGTGTCGACTGGCAGGCAGCTGAACAGTCGGGGTCGGCCACGTGTACGATGCTGGTGGCTGCCGACGGGACCGCTTCGACGGTTCGCAGCCGGCTTAAAATAAGTCTAGATCGACACCGTTACCAGTATCCGATCGCCGTCTTATATGGTCGTCAACAGGGTGTTTCAGACGAGCGCACGCTCGACGTCTATCTCGCGCAGGAGCGCATGGTTTCGCTGATTCCGCGAACCGGCGGGAGAACCAAGGTCGGTTTTCCTGTGTCACCGGAGGATATTGGCTTCTGGAAGACAGAGCCGGAGGAGTCCTTGCACAGGCGCCTGACCGAGTGGTGTCCGGGGGTGTCATTTGATTCGCTGACGTTTGGCGCGATTTACCCACCGGTCTCTCAGCAAAGCGAGCCCTATCAGGGAGAGGGGGCATTGGTACTCATTGGCGATGCCCGCCACGCGATGCACCCTGCGCGCAGCATGGGCATGAATACCTGCTTTCGGGTTGCTGACCAGTTGGCCGACTCGCTCAGGTGTTTGAGCTCAGGCTTCTCTGAAGCAGAGGTATTGCCATTGCTGTCTGAGTTCGAGGCTCGCTTTGAGCAGGAGTTGACGCCGAGATTGGCGGA
>JAAEZV010000500.1 GCA_018222695.1 Gammaproteobacteria bacterium | reverse complement strand
TGGAGATATGCACGAGGCGGAGACCGCGCTGGGTACACAGCGCACCCAGCATGGCAGGGGCATTGGCGTTCACGGCAGCGGCCGATTCAGGGTCATCCTCGGCGGCGTCTACAGCGGTGTAGGCCGCCGCGTTGATCACCACATGGGGGTCGACTTCTTCCATGACCCTGCGCAGCGCCAAGTCATCAGTCACGTCGCAGGTTGCCCGGCTGAATCCCTCTGCCGAGACCATTTCAGGAGCGCAGTCCATGCATGCCTTGCCGAGCTGTCCCGCGGCACCGAGCACCAGTGCCCGCTGAGCGCTCACAAATGCGTTTCCAGCCAGTTAACGTAGCGGGTAATCACTTCCTCGGATTCAGGCTCATTGAGGATCTCGTGGTAAAGACCCGGCCAGAGGTCGAGGGTCTTGTCCTGAGCACCCAGTGCGTCAAAAAAAGCCTGCGAACCCTCCGGGCCCGCCATCACATCGGCGTCACCATGGGCGATGTAAATGGGCAGCGTGATCTCGCCCGCCCGGGCAATGGCCACCTCCATGGCATCCAACATTTCGATCCCAAGGCCGGTCGTGATCTTGCCGTTATAGACCAGAGGGTCGGCAAGGTAATCGGCCACGACCGCCGGGTCGCGGCTCACGCCACTAGCGTCCAACGACACCATCCCCAGCTTGGGTAGTACCTTCTTGAGCACTCTGCCAACCCAAAGCAGCGGCGCCGGCGCGGGATCCACCGCGTGGAAGGCAGGGCCCGACAGCATGGCTCCCTGAAACGCGGCCTGAGATGCGAGCAGTAAGTGGGCGCTGATAAGCCCTCCCATACTGTGACCCATCAGGAACACCGGCCGCCCCGGATACCACTCGTCGATGCGAGCGCGGAGTGCCTGCATCGGTTCGAGATACTCAGAGAACGACTTCAGGTAAACCCGAGCACCCGGCGAGGCGCCGTGTCCCATGTGGTCAGGACCGACCACGGCCACACCGCGCTCATTGAAGCGCGCGGCAACGTGCTCATAACGCCCCGTATGCTCGGCGAGACCATGGGCAAGTAGTACGCAGGCCTTGGCGTCGTCGACCGGCCAGTGTCGATATTGGATACCGCTGGGGAGACTCTCCATGGTGTCAGTGCTCCCTAGTCAGCGACCGGGGCCAGCCACTCGGCGTACTGTGACTGCTCACCACGCACCGCTTCAAAATAAATGCTTTGCAGCTTTTCCGTGATCGGACCGCGTGCGCCGCTGCCGATCGTGCGGTTATCCAGCTCACGAATCGGTACCACTTCTGCCGCGGTGCCGGTAAAGAACGCCTCATCGGCGACATAGACCTCGTCGCGGGTAATCCGCTTTTCCCTGACGGTGAGGCCCTGATCCGCCGCAATGCGCAAAATGCTGTCCCGCGTAATGCCCTCCAAACAAGAGGTCAGCTCGGGCGTATAGAGGATGCCGTCACGGACGAGGAAAAAGTTTTCGCCACTGCCTTCTGCAACATAACCCTCGTTATCGAGCAGCAGAGCCTCCTCGAAGCCCGCGTCCATGGCCTCTCTGAGTGCCAGAATCGAGTTAATGTAGTTGCCGTTGGCCTTGGCTTTACACATTGTGATGTTGACGTGGTGG
>JAAEZV010000499.1 GCA_018222695.1 Gammaproteobacteria bacterium | reverse complement strand
CGGGCGTGGTCATGGGTGGCTTCTGGGGACTGGGCGCCATTTACGCGCTCGCGCAGACTAACGACCCGAGCTTTGTCCCCATGTTTATCGCTGCCAACATTATCGGTGGCGCCTTGGCCCAGTACCCGATCGGCATGGCGTCGGACCGTATCGATCGGCGCTACGTGCTGGCCGCGCTCTGTGCCGCCAGCGGCTTGTCTGCATTTGGCTTGTTGATGGCCGACACCCGCGATGCGCTGCTACTCGGTGCCTTTGCCTTCGGAGCCTTCGCCAACTCGCTCTACGCGGTCTCCCTCGCTAAAGCTGCGGATAACTCCAAGAGCGAAGAATTTGTGACCATTGGCTCCTCGGTGCTGCTGCTGAATGCGCTGGGCTCGGCCAGCAGCGCCCTCGTCATAGGCTGGGCGATGCGGAGCATGGGTGACGGTGCGCTATTTACCTTTATTGGCATCGCAAGCCTTGTGACCGGCGTATTCATCATTCTTCAGCCACCAGGTCGCACAGCCGTAACGATCGAAGAGCAGGGTGCGTTTATCCCCGCCACCTCGGCCATGGCGCCTGCGGCCTTTGATCAGGACCCGCGCTCCGATGAAGAGGTGGAGTACGAGCCGGTGATACCACCCGATTCCGACTTGGAAGCACCGCTGGAATATACCGATACGGAGGTCTCCGGCGCCGCGGCCTGATTGCAACAACCTAGGCCAATTTCGCTGAGCAAAGTGGCTTGATCGTCAGTACCCAAGCCACCTTACGAAGCTGACAAAAAACATGCCGCGGAGGGGCTTCCGGCGCCATAATGCCGCGAAAATAATAAGCCGAGCGCTACTTACGGAGTCACGCCATGTCATCACCAGCCATCACGATCGGGCCGCGCGTCCGGAAATCCCCGTTTTATGACGCCACCATCGAGGCAGGGGCTCAAGCTTTTACCATCTACAACCATATGTTCATGCCCACTAGCTACGGCGACACTGGTGCCGAATACTGGGCGATCGTCAAAGGCGTCTCGCTATGGGATGTCGCCGCGGAAAGGCAGGTGGAAATCATCGGCCCAGACGCACTGGCACTGACCCAACTCCTCACACCTCGAGACATCGACAAATGCCCGATCAACCGAGCCCGTTACGTGGTCTTTGTCGATGAGAACGGCGGCATCGTTAACGACGCCGTCATGTACCGACACGCCGAGAATCACTTTTGGCTGTCACCCGGTGATGGCGACGTCTTGCTATGGGCTAAAGGCGTGGCCGCACAAAGTGGACTCGATGTCACCGTGCGGGAACCCGATGCGTCGCCGCTGCAATTGCAGGGCCCGCTGGCACCGAAGGTGGCGCACAAGCTCTTCGGCGACCTCGCTATCGAACTCGGTTACTACCACTTCTGCCACACCTCGGTAGAGGGCATCCCGGTCGTGCTTAGTCGCACAGGTTGGAGCGGCGAGCTGGGCTACGAGATCATTTTGAAGGACGGCAGTAAAGGCACCGCACTGTGGGACCTGTGTATGGCAGCGGGTGCTGAGTTTAATATCCAAGCCGCCTGCCCATCGCTGGCACGCAGTATGGAAGGCGCGCTGCTCTCCTACTGCAGTGACATCACCCTGAATGACA
>JAAEZV010000498.1 GCA_018222695.1 Gammaproteobacteria bacterium | reverse complement strand
GCGCGTTACCCAGCGCCTGTCGAAAAACGTTTTCTTATCAGAGCACCTCGCCTTCAGTCTGCTTGGATATAAGCAAGTGTTCTCAGGCCATGGCGCGGGGATCCGCGGGTAATTTTTATCAGCTGGGTGTGATCCGGGCCGATCAAGCGGGCGTAAATCTTTGCGACCGGACGATCGACTCTCCGGTTAAGCCATCTTCCCCCAGGTGGCGAATTCTTGCCCCGGCCTCTGGCCGGGGTTTTTTTTGGAGGCGCGTTATGCAGAATCGCACCGTGATGCTGGGACTGGGTTACGCCGGCTTGTTGCCTTTTTATGGCTTTTTGGCGGGCGCATGGCTGCTCTCGGATTGGCCGGGAGCCGTGTCCGTCCAGGGGTTTGTCATCTACTCGCTGGCTATCCTCTGTTTTTTGGGCGGGACGATATGGGGTCGGGTCCAGTCCATCGAAGAGCCGCTCACGGCGCGACTGCTCATCAGTAATGGCGTCGTTCTGTTCGCGGTGGCAGCGGTACTCACTGCGAAAGTTTGGTTGGCGGCGGTGGCTTTGATGGGTGGGTATTTGGCGCTGCTCTGGTATGAGCGGGGTGCAGAAAACTTACCAGGTTGGTACGCCGCTATGCGGCGAAATTTGACGCTGGGCGTGTTGCTGGCGCACGGATTATTCTTCGCACAACAGTCACTTCAGTCGCAGATCTAGGGAGAGATCGAGGCTGGAAGATCCGCGTCATGCAGCCACGCGGCGTCGACTGAGATGGGTCGCGCTCCGACTGCCTCCAGTAGCCCGGTGATTTTTCGGCCTCCCTCATCAAGAAAAGCCTCGCAGGCTCTCAGTGCGTCGACATGTAGCCTCAGGCAGGGCGAATGCCGGCCCTCGGTGTCAGTAAGGTAAATGGCAGTGTCGTCCTCCTGCCACTCGGTTTCGAGCGCGGCGACGACCTGCTCTGGTGCACCGATCAAGTCAACGGGCAGTATTAGCGCTGTTGGATAGGCGGCAGCGGATAGCAGAGCAGTAATGCCTGCACAAGGTCCTTGGTTGGCAACCGCTTCGCACATTACCCTGTCAGCAAAGTGGTGGTAGAAATAGGGGTGATCGCGGCAGCAGATCAGGACCTCTCCAGCGCTCTGCGGGCGAGGTGCCACGATCCCGGCGACCAGCGGGCGCCCCTGATGCGCGATGAGGCCCTTGTCGCGGCCACCCCAGCGAGCGCCCTGACCGCCGGCCAAAATACCCAAGCTGTAAGCCCGCACTGCATTCAAAGTTCAGTCCCTCTATGGGATCATTCACGCTTAGTCTGACTATAGCTCATGCCGCCTATGTCGCGTGTTTTGGCACTCGATACCGCCACTCATGCCTGCACCCTTGCCTTATATGGTGAGGGAAGCCTGTGCGGGCGCCATGAAATTGTGGCGCGGGCGCACAACCGTCACATTCTGGGGATGCTGTCGGCGATTTTGGGGGGCAGGGCGGTAGCCGACGCCGTCGATATTATTGCTTGCGGCATAGGTCCGGGCTCATTTACCGGCCTCCGCGTCGCGGTGAGTGTGGCGCAGGGGTTGGCTTGGTCACAGGACATGCCCGTACACGGATTCTGCTCTCTCGAGGCGCAAGCGCACACCG
>JAAEZV010000497.1 GCA_018222695.1 Gammaproteobacteria bacterium | reverse complement strand
TCCAGCGGCGCGGGTAGTCAAACTTGTAGTACTGCGCGGCAAACATCTGGTGCTGACCGACATCTGATGTCACGTAGGCTTCGCCATTGGTCGCTTCGTATAAGGCACAGATAGCGTCTTGGGGCATGATCGACTCTGACTCGCCGTAGCGGCGGCCGTGCCAGAGACCGTGTGCCTCACGCCAACTGTCGATTTGCTGCCACCACTGTGTCAACGCACCGGGGTCGGGCAATGCGCGCTCGGCGCTCTCTATCTGTAGCGCAACCTGCTTGTCCAATTCCTCGAGAATGGTGTCCACCGGCCCCACAATCGGTATGTCGACGGGCACGATCTTGGCGATCGACGCCGGGTCGATATCCACGTGAATGATTTTGGCGCCGGGGCAGAACTTAGAGACCGTGTTGGTCACGCGGTCATCAAAACGCGCACCCACCGCAAGGATCACGTCCGAGTGGTGCATCGCCATGTTGGCCTCGTAAAAGCCGTGCATGCCCAGCATACCGAGGAACTGTCGGTCGCTACCCGGATACGCACCCAGACCCATCAGCGTATTGGTCACGGGGTAATTCAGCCGTCGCGCCAGTGCGGTCAATTGCGCAGAGCCCTCGCCCTGAATGACGCCGCCCCCGGCATAAATCACGGGTCGCTTAGCGCTGAGCAACATGCGCGCCGCCTTACGAATTTGACCCGAGTGGCCTTTGGCAGACGGTTGATAAGAGCGCATGCTGACCGTCTCGGGGTAGTGATATTCAAATTTGTGCTCCGGATGCGTCAGGTCCTTGGGAATATCGACCACAACGGGCCCGGGGCGCCCGGTGGAAGCAATAAAAAAGGCCTTCTTGATAGTCGAAGGAATGTCCTCCGACTTCTGCACCAGAAAGCTGTGTTTCACGATGGGGCGGGAGACGCCGATCATGTCGGTCTCCTGAAACGCATCCTCACCAATGAGATGGCTCTGAACCTGGCCCGAGATCACGACCAGGGGGATGGAATCCATGTAGGCGGTGGCGATACCTGTAATCGCATTGGTCGCGCCAGGCCCCGATGTGACCAGCACGACACCGGGCTTGCCAGTGGCACGCGCGTAGCCGTCGGCCGCATGGGTTGCGGCTTGCTCGTGGCGCACCAGAATGTGCGGGACTTTTTCTGCCTTGAACAAGGCATCGTAGATGTGGAGCGCAGCTCCACCGGGGTATCCGAAGATGTACTCGACACCTTCATCTTCAAGGGCGCGGACGATCATTTCGCCGCCGGACAGCATTTCCATGGCCACTCTCCATCTCGTTGCATCAGAGGGTGGCGAACCGCAGTACGCGTGGCGCCACCATCACCTGTCGCACGAGACACTGGCCGAATCGCTCCGGCACCCTGCCAGATCACGATCACGAAACCCGTGTATCGGTGACCTGCGGGGTAACGCAGTGTCGAGCCCGAGTGACGAGGACAGCACCCCGCCTGACGGAACCCGCAAACAGCCCGTGGAACTATCCCGTCCCAAAGGTAGGTCAGAGGATGAGGGTACCCACCGTTAACCGTTGCCGCTCGCGTGACAGCACGAATTGTCTGGGCCCAGCCCCGGCGAAGTCAAGGGATGCCGACAAATGACCATAATCAGCGTTGCTGGGC
>JAAEZV010000496.1 GCA_018222695.1 Gammaproteobacteria bacterium | reverse complement strand
CTGATTGCGTCAGCCACCAAACACCTGAGGGCCACCCGGAACGTTCAGACCGCTTGGCGTTTCTTTTGGCCCATTTGGAGCAAACCGGTTTCACACAGGATCATCCCGTTCGGGAGGCTTTGCCAATTGAGGATGATCTCGTTTGCCAAGCTCACCACCCCGAGCTACTGCACCGGCTCAGGCAAACAGGTCCGGAGGAGGGATTGATACCGCTAGACCCAGATACCTGGATGGGTTCGACGAGCATGGCGGCTGCACTGCAGGCTGCGGGTTCCGTGTGGCAAGGGGTTCAGGATGTGGTTAATGGAGATGAGACCAGGGTGTTCTGTGCGGTGCGACCGCCGGGGCACCATGCTGAGTTCGATTCACCCATGGGGTTTTGCCTGCTGAACAGCGTAGGCATTGCAGCCATCAACGCACTGAACCTGTCGAGCATTGATCGCGTGGCGATTTTGGATTTTGATGTGCATCACGGCAACGGCACGGTCGATTTGTGCCAGAAGTACCCTGAGATTCTGGTGTGCTCCAGTTTCCAGCACCCTCATTACCCTGACCGGCGTCACGATGTTGTGGCTACCAATATCGTTAATACACCTTTGGCCGCTGGTTCATCGGGCGATGATTTCAGGCGGGCGATCTCAGGCTCTTGGTGGCAGGCGGTGGAGGCGCATCGACCGGATCTTGTTCTGATCTCAGCAGGGTTTGACGCCCACCGGGAGGACCCACTGGCGCATATCAATCTGGATGAGGCCGATTTTGCCTGGGTGACTCAGGAGATCACCGCGCTGGCTGAGCAATTTTCGCAGGGCCGCATTGTGTCAACCCTGGAGGGAGGCTACGATCTTCAGGCGCTTGCTGATTCAACGTTGGCTCATTTGGAAATGCTGGCTGCATGACGGGCCGTTCTGTGAACCGTGGGCGGCTTGCTAGCCCTCTGGTGCTCATCAGCTCGATCTTCTGGGTAATCCCTGCCGCAGGTGCTGAGAATCCCGGAGCGAGCTATAGCTTGAGCCAGGCAGCCGAGGGTCGGGGTCTCTATGCAGAGCACTGCGCCAGCTGTCATGGAATGAACCTGCGCGGAAATGAGTCGGGGCCTGCGCTCTCGGGTAAAGCGTTTCAAGACCGCTGGGCCACGCGCCCGGCGGGCCAGCTGTTCGATATTACGACCATTAGTATGCCGTCGACCAACCCGGGGGGGTTGGCCGCGCGTGATTACGCGGCGATTTTGGGATTCATGCTCTATCAAAACGGCTATTCTGCGGGCGCAACGGATCTAGACCTTAAGTTGAAGCTCTCACGCAACGGCGTACTCGGATATCCAGATACGAGTGAACAGCCGCCACTTCCCACTAGCTCTGTCTTACCCAATTTGATGACAGACTGGCTGCATCACCGTGGCACGCCGCACAGCACGAACTACTCTCCACTCGATCTGATCCATGAAGGTAACGTGGCGGATCTCGAGGTGGCGTGGCGCTGGAAGTCCGATAACTTTGGGGCATCCCCATGGCCTAATTATCAGGTGACGCCCCTTATGGCGAATGGCGTGCTGTATGCGACTGCGGGCGCGCGGCGCGCTGTTGTGGCCATCGACGCTGTAACGGGCGAGACGATTTGGATGTATCGCCTTGATG
>JAAEZV010000037.1 GCA_018222695.1 Gammaproteobacteria bacterium | reverse complement strand
TTCGTGAGTGGCCATGTTAGCGAGCTGTTCCTTTGCTTAACGGATAGGACACGGTCGCATCTGCAAAAAGTTGAGGTAACGGTCAAAGCGCAGCACTGCAGCGCTTGCCGAATCACCCCCGCGGGGTACTCGCGCCCGATCAGTATATGATAGATAAAAACTATCACATGTTTCTATGATCTTTGTTTTTGCTATCACGTATAAAGCGCATCCAGAGTGACTTCAGCCCCCTGTCTGCAGGAGCAAACAGCATGACCAAAGACGACGTTATAGCCTTGTTTGAAGAATGGAATGGGGCATTAGCAACCCTTGATCCGGATACTGTCACCGCCATGTATGCGGCAGACGCGGTCTTATTGCCAACCGTCTCCAATCAGGTCAGGCACAACCATGCCGAAATCCGAGACTATTTCGTCAACTTCCTGCAGAAGTCACCCCAAGGCGTCATTAACGAATCCAACGTTCATATCTTGAGCGATTCTCACGCCACTAACTCCGGCGTTTACACCTTTACGTTTGGTGATGGCTCTACGGTGACGGCAAGGTTCAGCTATTTGTACGTGTCGACCGAGGCTGGCTGGAAAATTCTCCAACATCACAGCTCGGCGATGCCGGAAGGCTAAAAAGCCATGCAGCACCGACTTTATTGTCTTGAGAACCGAGCCGCCTGTTTCTGCTAACGAACCCTGAACACAGACTCCTCATTAAAGGACCCGACTCATCATGACTCGCTTTTTTGACCTGTCACACCTTCGCGGCGACATCTTCGGTGGACTGACCGCTGGCGTCGTGGCGCTGCCGCTGGCCCTCGCCTTCGGAGAAGCCTCCGGTGCAGGACCGATTGCCGGTGTGTATGGCGCCATACTGGTTGGCTTCTTCGCCGCGCTGTTTGGTGGGACACCCTCCCAGATCTCCGGGCCAACAGGCCCGATGATCGTCGTCTTTGCGGGCGTGTTCGCATCCCTGAGTGGAGACCTCTCACTGGTTTTTGCCACGGTCATTCTTGCGGGACTGATACAAATCCTTTTTGGTGTTCTGGGTTTTGGGCAGTACATCCGGCTTGTGCCCTACCCCGTGGTCTCAGGTTTCATGAGTGGTATTGGGTGCATCATTATTGCCCTGCAGCTTGCCCGATTATTCGGACACGAGCCCGATGGGGGCGGCACGATCCCGGCGCTGCTCGAGGTGCCCAATGCGATTAGCAACCCGAACGTCGAAGCGCTGGGGATTGGCGTCTTGACCCTGGCCATGGTGTTTTTATGGCCGGCTAGCTGGGGGCGGTACTTGCCTGGCCCGCTGGCGGCGCTGATTGTCGGCACTGTGGTGAGCTTGGGTTTGAGCAACGTGCCTGTGTTGGGTGCCATCCCCACTGGCTTGCCCGAATTCATCATGCCTTCGCTATCGAACGACACCGTGTTGATTGTGTTTGAGGCGGCGCTCATCCTCGCGATTCTTGGCGCGATCGACAGCCTGCTCACCTCGCTGGTGGCGGACAACATGACGCGAACGCGTCACCGCTCCAACCGGGAACTTATCGGCCAGGGGGTCGGCAACGTCGCCGCTGGTTTCTTTGGCGGCATTCCGGGCGCCGGCGCCACCATGCGCACCGTGGTCAACATTCGCACCGGGGGCGTCACCAAGATTTCCGGCATGTTGCACAGTCTGCTGTTGCTCGCCGTGGTACTCATCTTGGCGCCACTGGCGTCAAAAATCCCCCACGCTGTGCTCGCCGGTATTTTGGTGAAGGTGGGCTATGACATTATCGACCTGTCCTATCTCAAGCGCGCTCACCGTGGGCCGCGTTTCGATCTGGTACTCATGGTCATGGTCCTGAGCCTGACCGTTTTCGTTGACCTCATCACTGCCGTTGTCGCCGGTGTCGTGGTGGCTGCCGTCGCGTTTGTGAAGCAAGTTGCTGACACCCAGCTCGCCGCTGCAGCGGGCGAGAACGATGATTCAAAGGACGGTTTGTCAGACGCAGAGACCGCGCTGCTCGAGGAGTGCGGTGACCGGCTTACCTACTTTGATTTCGGTGGGCCACTGAGTTTTGGCGCCGCAGCCGATCTGGGTCACCACGTACGCGAGCGCATCAGCCCCAAGCATCACACTTCGCTGGTGCTCGACTTCGGCCGCGTGCCGTTCATGGACGTATCCGCGGTGCGGGCGGTGGAGACCATCGCCCAAGATGCCGCCCATGCAGGCAAGCACCTATACGTCTGTGGCCTTAACAAAGCCGTGGCCGCAAATTTTGAAGGGCTGGGCGCGAGTGCACATCTGCCCACAGAAATTCGCTTTGAAAATCGCTTGGGCGCACTGACCGCGGCAAGGAACTGGATTTTCGAGAATGCGGCGTCTTTGGACGACAAGCAGGTTAACTCACAAAGCGGAGACCCGGCTGCCGTCTGACGCAGGTGCTTCTGCACACGAGAGCAGGACTGATACACTGAGCGCCTCACATAGAAGGGGCCGTTTCGTGAACCTGAATCCCGCTCTAGCTGTCTTTGTCATGGCATTCAGCATGGCCTGTCACAGCGAACCAAACGATACGATTTCCCCCGAGGTGCTCTCGGCGATCACGCATCAAGCGCTCATCGTTGATGTCCGCACCCCTGAGGAGTTCGCCGATGGCCACTACCCCGGCGCCATCAATATCCCTCACGAGACCATTCTGGAAGGGTTGAATCAGCTCGGCGTGACAGCTGATACGTCGGTCATTCTTTACTGCCGCAGCGGCAACCGATCGGGTCAGGCCGAACAGGTACTCCGGGAGAAGGGCTTTACCGAAGCCAGGAATGCTGGCGGCCTTAAGGCACTGCTAAGTGCAGCAGGTGAGCAGGCCGTAATACCTGCGCCCACCTCGCACTGATAGCCTTTCCCTCGTTTCGGGGCCCAAAGCGTCAATCAGGGGTTTTCGCCAGACTGGTGAACTGCGCCAATGCCTCGTCTGACAGCCGGTCAACGCCCTGACTGTATTGCGCAGCACAGGCACTGTAAAACTGGGCATTGAGACGATTGGCATCACCGCAGTCTCGGGTCGCCACGACCTTACCGGGCACCCCGGCAATCACCGAGTTGGGAGGGAACTCCTTGTTCTCGGTGATGATCGTATGTCCGGCAACGATCGAGTTTTCGCCTATTTTGGCACCGTCCATGATGGTGGCGTTGATGCCAATCAAACACCGGTCGCCAATGTCGCATCCGTGCAGCGTGGCATGGTGCGTAATCGAACAGTCCTCCCCGATGATTGTGGGCGAGGCGATCCCCACATGAATCATGACGAAGTCCTGAATATTGGTGCGCGCGCCGATCCGGATCTCAAAGGTCTCGGCGCGAGTGACAACATTGGGCCAGATGGAGGCACCGGGACCCACATAGACCTTGCCGTATAGCCATGCACTCTCGTGGATGTAGGCGGGGTCGTCGAGGGTGACATGCTCACCAATGTGTCCCATGCTGTGTGCTCCTGTGTGGTCGGGGGAGCGCGTATCTTGTCACGTTGCGCCTTGAATCGCTAAGGCTAACCGACGCACTTGACCGGAATGTCACTCATGCAAGACACCGACCGCCGCGCCGTCAAAATGGGTTTGGGAGCCGTGATGTTATGGAGCACGGTAGCCACTGCCTTTAGCCTGAGCCTCCAATATCTCACCCCCCTGCAGCTCGTGACCCTGGCGACAGCCGTCAGCTGGTGCTTTTTTGCTATTCGATTGAGCTCGACCGAGCGCTGGCGCGCTATGCGGGCGACATCGCCCAAAGCCCGCGCCACCAGCTTGCTGGTTGGCTGGCTGAACCCTGGACTCTATTACCTGGTGCTGTTTGCTGCATATGCCCGGCTACCGGCGCAGGAAGCCATGGCGATCAACTACTCCTGGGGGATCACCCTAGCACTTCTGGCAGCGCCGCTGTTACGTCAGCGTTTGAGCTCGGGGGCGCTGCTTGCCGCTTGTATGAGTTACGGCGGTATTGTGGTGATCGCCACCTACCGGCGCAGGAAGCCATGGCGATCAACTACTCCTGGGGGATCACCCTGGCACTTCTGGCAGCGCCACTGTTACGTCAACGTTTGAGCTCGGGGGCGCTGCTTGCGGCGTGTATCAGTTACGGCGGTATTGTGGTGATCGCCACCCGAGGTGCGCCCTTATCTCTGGATTTCGCCCAACCGCTGGGTGTAGGGCTTGCCCTCCTCAGCACCCTGCTATGGAGTCTTTACTGGGTCATCAATACGCGGCTGTCTTTGGACCCGGAGGTGAACCTGTTTCTCAATTTCTCCGGTGCGCTGCCGCTGCTACTCGCCCTGCTCTGGTTGAGCGACACGCCCTTTCCCACCGTCTGGCAAGGCTGGGCCGGCGGACTCTATGTGGGGCTCTTTGAGATGGGCATCGCTTTCGTTTTGTGGATGGGCGCGATGAAAGCGACCACCTCCACCTTGCGCATTTCCAGCCTGATCTTTTTATCGCCACCGCTCTCGCTGCTGCTGATCTGGGTGATCGCGGGGGAGCCAGTGCAGGCCTATACCTTGTTCGGTCTAGCCCTCATTCTCATCGGACTGTGGTTGCAGCGCCGCGCCGAGTCCTGAATCCTCTGTCAGCTCGCGCTGGAGCAACACTCGCTCCCCGGGAAGCACTGCTCCCGCTGCATCGTCATCAAACTGAAGTGTGGCCGTACTGTGTTCCGCGTCGGTCGACATCACCACTGCCGCGACCGGCCGAGCTACGCTATCGATGGCTTCGCTTTGCGCTTCCAACAGGACGTGTGTCTCCCCCTGCGCCGTGACGGTGCCACGCTCGAGCACAATGAGTTGTCGGGTCAGTTGTGCCAGCTCATGGGCGGCGTGTGACACATAGACCAGCGGGATACCCTCTGCAGGCAGCCATTCAGCGAGATGCCCGATCAGTTGCTGTCGGTGATCTGCATCATTTGCCGCGAGGGGTTCATCCAGCAGGAGCAATCGTGGTCTCGCTAGCAGGGCGCGGGCAAGTGCTGCGCGCTGTCGCTCACCGCCGGAGAGCACTTCGGCAGGCTCGCTCAGCAGATGATTTAAATCGAGCGCTTCTGTCAGGGCTTCATAGCTGACCGCGGCATTTGCCTTGCGTGCGCGCTGCTGGGCAAAGGCAAGATTGCTCTCAACCGTGCGCCCGGGCAGCAATCGACCGTCCTGAAAAACCACACCCAGACCGCGTTGATGGGTCGGCACCCGATCAAAATGGTCGCCGTCGTGCCAGACCTCCCCGCAAAACTCGACACGCCCCGAAAAATCCCGCTCCAGTCCCGCGATCACTCGCAACAGCGTTGTCTTGCCGGCACCTGTCGCCCCCAGAATGCCCAAAGGCCTGCTTAGATCCACATCCAAGTCAAGATCCAGCGTAAAGCGGGCACGCCTCAGACACCCTTTGATTATTAATCGATGGCTCATCCGCGGACCACCTCGAAGCGATGACCCGCGAAGCGGTAAACCAGCCACAAAGACAGAAACGAGAAGCCCAGCAGACCGAGCGCCAGCACGTGGGCGGCGTCATAATTCAGAGTCTCGACGTGCTCGTAGATCGCGATCGACAACACGCGGGTCTCACCGGGGATATTACCTCCCATCATCAGTACGACACCGAATTCACCCACTGTATGAGCAAAGGTCAGCACACACCCGGTGAGATAGCCCCGCTTTGCCATGGGCAACACCACGTTCAGCCACCGGTCTCGTGGCGGCGCACCCAGCGTCGCCGCCGCTTCGAGCACAGACTCCGGCACTGCCCGAAACGCTGCCTGCAACGGTTGCACCATAAATGGCAGGGAATAAATGATCGACGCGATCACCAATCCCGAGAAAGAGAATGTCAGGGAATCACCGGTCAGCTCGACCCACAAACTCCCGACGGCCGACTCGGGATTCAGCATGATCAGCAGGTAAAAACCGAGCACCGTGGGCGGTAGCACCAACGGCATGGCCACCACGGCCTCTATTACCGAGCGAGACGGCGAGGTAGATCGCGCCAGCCACCACGCCAACGGCGAGGCAAGCGGCACCAGTAACAGCGTGGTCGTGGCCGCAAGGAGGGCTGTTAACCAGACTGCCTGTAGATCGCCCGACATCAGTTTTGTGCACCCGGCAAGCGATAGCCGTCAACGCGAATGAGCTCGCGAATCGGTTCGGTCTGCATCTGCTGTACCCAATGCCGGGCAGCAACATTCCGCTCTGCGCGGGCCAGCAGCACCATCGCCTGATCGATGGGCGCCTGCTCTGCAAACCAGAGCACCTCGTCATCAACTGCCACCACCGTGCCCTGCCGCTTGCCTGCGATCAGCGAAGACCTCGCGACAAAGCCCGCTCTCGCATGGCCTTGTGCAATCAAACCGGCAACCAGATTCACGTTGTCGACACGCACCACGCCCTCAAGCCAGCTGGCCTCGAGGCCGGCGTTCTGAAGCATCGCCCATGCGGCCTCCCCGTAAGGTGCAAACGCCGGATTGGCCATGCAAACCGATCGCGGGTCGAGGGTGGCAAGGGCATCCAGTGCCGGAGCGCCAGAACCACCGGGCCACCACAGGCCGAGCACGCCCACGGCGTAGGTCTGCTGAAATTCCGCCGATGCCAATCCCCGCTCCACCAACTGCTGCGGCCTGCGGCGGTCGGCCGCCATAAACACATCAAATGGCGCACCGTTGAGTATTTGGCTCGCCAGCTTGCCAGTGGAACCCGCAATCACCTGGTAACGATGTGGTGATTCGGCCTCCAGGCGTGCCGCGATGGCCTCGGCGGTATCGCGAAAATTGGCCGCGACCGCGATGCGCGCCTCAGCCGCGAGCGCACTGCCGCCACTCCACAAAAGGCTGGCCAGAACGAAGAGGTGAAGCAGCGCCGGAACAGATGAACACCGCACCGCGTATAGCAACCCGGCGGCGGTCACGTCAGGCGACACCCAATTCGTCGAGCCGCTGCATCAGGTACTGTCTGGCGGTATAGCGTGGCGAGAGTACGACATCGGGTCGCGGGTGCAGGAACAGCGGCAGAGACATGCGACTGACAGCGGGTTGTTCTGCGTCGGGTGTGGCCACACGGTGCGAGGTGGAAGGCAGGTAGCCGCCCGTCGCCTCCTGCAACATGTCGCCGATGTTGACGATCAGTTGACCCGGGGAATGCGGCACGGAAACCCACTCGCCACTGCGCAGCTGCAGCTCGAGCCCCGGGCCGTCCGCGGCGGGCAACAATGTGAGCAAGTTGATGTCCTCATGCGGGGCCGCCCGCAACACGGGTCGCCCAACAGGCACGGGGGGATAATGCAGTACCCGCAACATCGACTGTTCACTACCCTGAATCATGTCTCGCAGCGGCTCCGTCAGCTCGGTGGTGACGGCCTCGGGCAAACTTCTGGCAATGCAGCTGAGCAACTCTGCTCCCAACTCAACGGCCGCATCAAAGTGGCTCGCCAGATCCACTTGCAGCGACTCAGGGCAGCGACCCCAAGGATAGAACTGAAAATATTCTTTGAAGTCGCGCTCGACAAAGCCCTTGGCGTGTTCCGCCTCCCGAAGCGAGAAGTAACCATCCTGTTTCACGGGGTCCATTCTGAAACCCGCCGCTTCGCCGCTGGAAAAGAAGGCCAACCACTCACCATAGATTCTGGTGACACGGTCTCCGTCGAGCGGGTGGTCTACGACAGCCGCAAAACCATACTCGTGCAGCGACGCCATAAACGCCGCATCGAACCCGGGAGCGGTGTAGGAGATTTGAGGAAGTGCCACCGGCGCCGACATCGCTACTCGCTCAGGCCGCGCCCAATGTCAGGAAAAACCCTGCCAGTGCAGCACTCATCAAGTTGGACAGGCTGGCAGCAATCAGCGCTCGAAAACCATACCGGGAAATATCGTCGCGGCGCCCGGGTGCCACCGCACCCAGCCCGCCCAACAAGATCGCGATCGAGGACAAATTGGCGAAGCCGCAGAGCGCAAAAATGACGATCGCCTGAGCGTGCGGCGACAACTGGCCCGCCACCTCGCTGTAGCTGACGTAGGCAACAAATTCGTTGAGGATGAATTTCTGCCCGATCAAGCTCCCCGCAAGCTGCGCCTCATCCCATGGAATACCCAGCGCCCAGGCTAACGGTTGCAAGAGCCCACCCAACACCCGCTCCAGTGTCAGTTGCTCGATACCGACCCAGGCGCCGCCCGCCTCGAGCATGCCGTTCACCATGGCAATGAGTGCAATGAACGCCAACAGCATCGCCCCAATTGCACCAACCATCTGTAATCCATTCATGGCACCGGTTGCCGCAGCATCGATGAAGTTGATGTATTTCTCGGTGGCCAGCTGCTCTCCCTGCTCGGGCTCGGCAGGCCTATCGGTCTCCGGTTCCATGAGTTTGGCCATTAAGAGGCCACCCGGTGCCGCCATAAAACTCGCGGCAAGCAGGTACTCCAATGGCACACCCAGCGCCACGTACCCGGCCATGACTGAGCCGGCAATGGAAGCCATGCCGCCGACCATCACCGCAAAGAGCTCCGAGCGCGTCATGCCCGGAATGTAGGGTCGAGCGACCAACGGCGCCTCCGCCTGACCCACAAATATGTTAGCGGCGGCGGAGAGGGATTCAGTGTGACTGGTGTGAAGCATGGCGCGCAGCCCACCACCCATGATGCGAATCAGCCACTGCATGATGCGTGCGTGGTACAGCACGGCGATCAGGGAGCTAAAGAAAATCACGACGGGCAGCACGCTGAACGCGAAAATAAAGCCCAGCGAGTCGCTCGGCCCCACCAGCCCACCGAACATAAATTCCATGCCAGCTCGGCTGTAAGACAACAGTACAGATACGTACTCGGATGCGGCGCCGAGCGCGGCAATACCCCAGTCTGTAAACAAGGCGACAAAGCCGATGGTGACTTGCAGTGCGAATGCCAGAGAGACCGTTCTCAGGCGAATAGCGGATCGATTAGAGGACAGCCCTACCGCGACGGACAGGAGGAGAATGACGCCCAACAGGCTGATCATGAGTGTGGCCCCAGCTGAAAGCGCTACTGTACCGCGCCGACCCGGTTCTGGACACCGGCCGACCCACATCTCCCAGGCTGAAAACAGTTTGCATGACCGCGCAACCTAACACTGCAAACAGCGGCCGGCACACCCACGGCCGAGACAAATTGCCGATCTCAACTCCACCCGACTGCGGCACACGAGCCGTGCTCATAGATCAGGCGAGCCGCTCAATAGAATAAATCATTACTGAGGAGACACAAATTGGAAAAAAGAATAGATAAAATTTATTAATTAGTTGCTCAATGGTCCGAATCATCTTGACTGCTCCTGATAAAAGGCGCTTTCGCCCTGTTTTCGAGGTGCAATCTTAGCGATTTTGAACAACATCGCGGCCCTAAAAGGCCTTCAAATGCTCGTTTTCTTCATTAAAGTGATGTAAATACTTATAATCATTCTTTATGGTTATACATAGAGAGCGCGTGGCCGCATACTGTGGCCCGTAAATCGGACATCTGGCGCCGCGTTGCCTCAGTCGAACTCGCGCTCTACGCCTGACAGGCTCCCATAGATAACGGCGCCAAAGACCGATACACCGGCGGCGGTCAAGAACACGGCGTCCCACCCACCGGACAGATCCTGAATCCAACCCGAGACAAATACCGAGGCACTCGATGAGACGGCTGCCAGCGTATTGGTGACACCCATCAACAGACCAGACTGATTGGGCGCAATGTCCAGATGATTGGTGGCGAACCCGCCAATAGAGAATGCCGTCAGCGCATTGCTGAGCGTAATCACGGTGACACTGAGGATGAGCGAGTCAGTCAAGGTGATGGCCATCATGGCCGCTGTAATCCCCACAAACGCGAGGCTTTGCATGACGCGCCGAACTTTGAGTCGGTCGTGCCCCTTGGCAACCAACCGATCGAATAATCGCCCCGCCAGTGGCGCCATAACCAAAGACACGATGGTGGGCGCCAGGGCCAAAAAGCCGGCCAGCTGCAGATCAGCGCCCAGCTCACGGTTGACGAAAGTGGGGAACCACGACAGCACCAGATATAAAGACCAATTGATGCAGACATGAGCGACGGCGACGGCCCACACCGCTCTGGAACGCAACATGCCGCGCACCGTCAGTCTGGGATAAACCGGCTGCGCCGACACATCATTTTGATCTGCACCTGACCCCGCTTCGGCAGCGGCCAGGACGGCGTCAGCCGTGTCCCAATCGGTTTTGTCAGCCGGTCGTGATCGCGCCAGCGGCGCCCACACCGCAAACCAGAGAATGCCGAGCACACCATACAGATAGAAGGCACCCTGCCAGGACCAGACACTGATTAACCAAGGTGTACAGATCAATGCGATAACGGCACCACCTGAGATGCCGGAGTTCATAAGCCCTACCGCAGAAGCGCGCCGGTCCGGGTGCACCCAGCGAGAGTAGAGCGAGTAAATCGACGGCCACGTAACCGCTTCAGCAACGCCCATCAGAAAACGGCACGCCAATAGCACCGTGATACCGAGTGCGGCAGAAGCCGGCGTCAGCAACGTAAACAAGGACCAGAACAACACCCCCAGCCCCAACACCCATTTGCCACCAAAGCGGTCAGACAAGTACCCGGCGGGGATCTGCAGGGTCACATAGCCGAGAAAGAAAGCGGACATGACCGCGCCCTGCACCGTCGGTGACCAACCGTTGTCTTCCGCCATCGGAATAATGGCAATGGAGATCGCAATCCGATCGATCATGCAGATATAAACCGCTAGGACGGTCATGAATACCAACCAGCGTGAACCCGAAGGGGACACGGCTCCGTTGCTAACGTTCAACATTGAAGTTCACCATCACGGCAAGTCGGCGCGCTACTGTAGAGCAAGCA
>JAAEZV010000036.1:4895-10874 GCA_018222695.1 Gammaproteobacteria bacterium | reverse complement strand
GTGAGCGCCAGGCGGTCGACGCGGCCCGCGGGGCTCAATGTTTCAAGAATCTCGTTAGCCTTATCGGGCAGTAATTCGCTCCCACGCAGCACCGCAATCAGAGGCGATACCTCAAAGCGTTCGGTCAGCATCTTCCAGCCCCGCCCCAGACGATGCAGGTGTATCCGGGGAAGCAGGAATGTTTGGTCGTCAGCCGTCAACGAGGCGTCATCGATCCAGATGTTTGCCTGATCAAATGGGCCCTCAAAAACACTGTCGACACGCAGTTGGGCCAAATTAAAGGGTGTCTGGCCGGTCACTTCGATCTGCGCCAGATCTATCTGCAACACAGCGGTAGGGCGGCCCTGCGCGACCGCAAACCAAAAATCTACCTGCCCTTTGGCTACCAGGTCCCATTGTTGCCACCGCGCCAAATGCGACAGACCTGTAGCGCTGAGGCTACCCTGCACCTCGCCCGAAAACTGGTTGAGCTCGAAAGGGTTACCTGTCCCATACCCCTCGGCAGACAACAGACGACCATCTGGAGAATCAACAGAAACTCTGAGTATACGGCGGCTTCTGTCACGCGCCAGATCGATATCAACCGTCAATGATTCGAGGGTCATCGGCACGCCATCCCGGTCCACCTCACCGATCAGGTGAGCATCGCGAACCTGCAAGCGCGCGAAGCTGGTCAAGAAGTCCCGCAACCCCGCTGGGATGGTTATAGCGTTGGTGCCGGATTCGCCACTCCACTCGACGCGTGGCCCGATCAGCGTGAGTTCATCAAAGCGAGGGGCGCCGCTGAGCAGACTCTCCCATGGATTCAGCCTGATGCTGGCCTTGGGTAGAGAGATAGCCGCACCCGTCTGGCTGTCCAGCACCACGAAATCACTCAAATCCAACCGCGGCGAAAATCCCTCCATGGCGCCAGTGATCTGCCCGATGCGAATGTCACCCGAAAATCGCTGGGACAGGAGCTGCTCTATATCCTGCTGAACTCGCGGCAGCGCGCCCAGAAGCAGACGACCACCACTGACATAGATGGCGAGACTCACCAGTGCCATCACCATCAGCGGCCAGACGGTTCGCCCCAGATTTTTGGGTATCACGCTAACCATGGAGGACCAGCACTCCCGCCTCGATCAACAGCGCTCGAGTTTCGCACAGCGGCAACCCGACCACGGCACTGTAGCTACCCGTGATTTGACTCACAAAGGCCCCTGCATACCCCTGTATGCCGTAAGCACCTGCTTTATCCCACGGTTCGTCAGTTAAAAGGTACTGCTGTATCGCAGCCTCCGAGAGTTCCGTAAACCGTACCGACGTTGTGCAGGTTTCTGTCTTGATACCACCGCTATAGGCCACAGCAACCGCTGTGTGCACCTCGTGGGTGTTCCCAGACAATGCACGAAGCATCGCCGCGGCATCCTGACTATCGCGGGGCTTACCCAATACGTCGTGCCCCATGGCCACTGTGGTATCGGCACCCAGACTCACCCATTGGTCAGCGGCGCCCGTTTTGGCCTTTTCACTGGCAAGCCTCGCAACATAATCAGCAGGGGGCTCCAAAGTTCTTGGGCGTTCGTCAATATCGGGTGCCGAGGATTCAAAGTCAGAAACAAGCAAAGAGAGCAGCGCCCGTCTTCGCGGGCTTGACGATGCGAGCAGAAGCCGCATCAGTACACCTCGTAGTAGCGTCTGGAGTGACGAAGTACTGTGCGAATCGGCACCCAAAAGAGCACGGAACAAACCATGCCAGCCACTCCAGCCCACGGTGCCGCAGGGACATCGATGCCGTTTCTCAGCCACTGCTCCATTCCAGCACTCAGCAACATCAATCCCAGTATCGCCAGCGACTGTTGCAACAGATCAAACTGGCGAATGCGTTGATAGTTGTAGAGCAACAAAAGCGTCGCCAACATAAGCCCCGGAGAAGAGAGACCGAGTGGCGCGCCCTCGATGAAGTCCTGTGCGACGCCGACCGTGAAAGCGGTCGCCACCCCCACTCTGTGCGGCAGGGCCAATACCCAATAAAACAAGGCCAAAGCAGCCAAATCAGGACGTAAGCCTCGCCAATCCATAGGGAGCGGTAACAATGTGAACAGCAAGGCACCCACGAGCGAGGCGTAGATCACCCAGACCGCATGCGCTCGTGTCACGGGGCAGCCGCCGCTTCAAACTGAGAGGACTGCGCCACCACCAACACATGACGGCCACGATCTAGAGCTGATGCGGGCGCTGCGCTCACGACTGCGAAAGCGTCGCCTGCCGCGATTTCAACGTTAGTCACTCTCGCCACCGGATAGCCGTGGGGAAAACGGCCACCCAAACCGGATGTCACTAATAAATCACCTGCTCTAATGTCAGTGGTCGCAGCGAGATGCCGAATCACCAGCCGATCGATATCGCCGCTACCCTCTGCGATCGCTCGCAGTCCTGATCGATTCACCTGCACGGGTAACGCATGGGCACTGTCAGTGATGAGTAATGCGCGACTGTTGTATTCGCCGACCAGAACAATCTGTCCGATCAAACCCTCCGCGCCCAGCACCGGCTGGCCCTCTTCGACCCCGTCCGCCGCTCCCTTGTCCAGCATGACCAGATGCCTCGCAGGATCTGGTGACACCGAACTGATCTGAGCCGCGATGAGCTCATCCTCAATATCCCGGGCGGAATTCAACAAGGCCTTGTAGCGAGCGTTCTCCGACAGCAGGGATGCCAGCCTTTGTGCCTGCCCCTTCAACACCCTGTTCTCTTGCTGCAGCCTCAGTACCTCATCCTGTAATGCATTCCTGGATTGCATTGATTCGAGCAACCGGTCCCACGCATCGAAGGGCGCCAGTACGATGTTGCTCGTGAATGCGACTACATCGACCGCGCCACGCTGAACGGCCGTCACTCGGGGGTGGTCACGAAAAATAAACAGGATCGCTAGACACAGCAACGTCAGTGCGACAAATCGCGCACTGATCGGATTTTGTTTCAGGAAAAGCGGTTTAATGACGCTGCCCCAGTCGCCGGTATTATTCGGTTGACAGCAGATCCAGGACGTGACGATCCATCAACTCAAGCGCCTTGCCACCGCCGCGCGCCACACAAGTCAACGGATCCTCTGCAACCACTACTGGCAACCCGGTCTCATTGGATATTCGCTTGTCGAGGTTGGTGAGCAATGCACCGCCACCCGTCAAAACAATGCCCGTCTCAGCGATATCTGCCGCCAATTCCGGTGGCGACTGCTCCAATGCCAGCTTCACCGAGCGCATCATGGCTTCCAGCGGCTCCTCAAGCGCGCCGAGAATTTCGTCATTGGTCAGTGTAAAGCTGCGCGGCACACCCTCGGCGAGGTGACGGCCACGCACATCGATCTCTTTGAGATCGTCTGACTTGAAGCCGCATCCCACCTCCTGCTTGATGCGTTCTGCGGTGGAGTCACCAATCAAACTACCGTATTTACGTCGCACGTATGACACGATCGATTCATCAAATCGATCCCCGCCAATACGGATCGAATCACGGTAGACGACGCCATTCAGGGAAATAATGGCTATTTCTGTTGTGCCGCCTCCAATATCGACCACCATGCAACCGGTCGCCTCGTCCACCTGCAGGCCGGCACCAATCGCCGCGGCCATCGGCTCTTCAATCAATTTCACCTCGCGGGCACCCGCACTCAACGCAGATTCACGAATCGCTCTGCGTTCAACCTGCGTCGACATGCAGGGCACGCAGATCAGCACTCGGGGGCTCGGGCGGATAAATTTGGTTTCATGTACCTTGGAGATGAAGTGCTGCAGCATTTTTTCGGTGACTTGAAAGTCGGCGATCACACCATCCTTGAGCGGCCTAATCGCCTGGATGTTGCCCGGCGTGCGACCGAGCATCCGCTTCGCTTCTTTACCTACCGCTTCAATTGACTTCTGCCCGTTATGTACACGAATCGCCACGACCGAGGGCTCATCGAGGATGATGCCCCGCTCCTTGACGTAGATCAGCGTATTGGCTGTGCCAAGATCAATGGACAGATCGGTGGAAAACATCCCGCGGAGGCGCTTAAGCATTATCATTCCCTGATTGTGAAGAGGTCATCCGGTGTGCTCCGGATATCGGCGGCCTGCCAGCCGCTATGCCGCATCATTGACGCCTGCGACGGGCTTAAAAATGCCCCAAAATCCAGCGTTTGCAACGCCAAATGCCGATCGAATGTAGCAACGCGGGGGTTTTTGGGCAAGCCACAAGTGTGTTAGTTTTCGCGGCCTTCGAAGAGGATACACCCTATGTCTGTTTCACCACAGGACGTTGAGAAGGTCGCCCTTCTCGCACGGCTAGCCATATCTGAATCTGACCTACCCGAGGTCACAGAGCGCTTTGGCCGTGTCCTGGGGTTGGTTGATGAGCTCAACACCATCGACACCGAATCGGTGGTACCCATGTCAAATCCGCATGATATGCACCAGCGACTGCGGCCGGACACCGTTACTGGGCAAAACAACCGCGAGAATTTGATGGCCTCTGCCCCTGCACAGGATCAGGGCTATTTCCTGGTACCCAAGGTCATCGACTGATGACCGATAACGCCCTGCTCTCTGGTTCAGTCAGTTCGCTCAGACAACAACTGCGCGATCGAGCAGTATCCAGTGAGGAACTGACTCGCGCCTGCCTCGAGCGCATTGAAACCTGCAACGGCGCGCTGAATGCCGTCATCACCATATGCTCGGAGCAGGCGATCGACAGCGCCCGCGAGGCGGACAAAGCCATCGCTAAAGGTGACATCGCCTCACTCACCGGCATTCCCCTGCTACACAAAGATATTTTCTGCACCAATGGCGTGAGAACGACCTGCGGCTCGCGCATGCTGGAACAGTTTATCCCCGCATACGACGCCACGGTTGTCTCCAAGATGCAGGCCGAGGGCGCCGTGATGCTGGGCAAGTGCAATATGGATGAGTTTGCGATGGGCTCCTCCAACGAGACCAGCTTTTTTGGCGCCGTCAAAAACCCCTGGGATCTCAACTGCGTGCCGGGCGGCAGCTCGGGTGGTTCTGCTGCGGCACTCGCTGCGGGCATGGCGCCGTTGGTGACCGGTACTGACACGGGCGGCTCAATAAGGCAGCCCGCCTCTCTATGCGGCGTGACGGGTCTCAAACCCACTTACGGCCGGGTCTCCCGCTTGGGCATCATTGCCTTTGCCTCCTCGCTGGATCAGGCGGGCCCCATGGCCCGCACTGCGGAAGACTGCGCGATCGCGCTGACCGCCATGTCAGGCATCGACGCGGGAGACTCGACTTCCGCCGATTTACCGGTGCCTGACTTCCACGCGGGACTGAGTCATGATGTTCAGGGGCTCCGGATTGGTCTGCCACGGGAGTACTTCAACGAAGATCTCGATCCGGACGTACGCGAGCGGGCGATGACCGCTCTGTCTGTATTGGAACAGGCTGGGGCGACATTGGTAGATATTGAACTGCCTCACAGTCACTACGCCATTGCCACCTACTACGTCATCGCACCCGCGGAGGCTTCGGCGAATCTGGCTCGCTACGATGGCGTGCGCTTTGGCTACCGCTGTGAAGAGCCGGTCGATCTGGAAGACCTCTATCTGCGCTCGCGCAGCGAGGGTTTTGGTGAGGAAGTGCAGCGGCGGATTCTGGTGGGCACCTACGCACTGTCGGCCGGCTTCTACGATGCTTATTTCAACAAAGCACAACAGGTCAGGCGGGTGATTACAGAAGATTTCACCCGCGCCTTTGATAGCGTGGACGTGATCGCCGGCCCCTCTGCGCCCGGCGTCGCCTTTCAGTTCGGGGCGAAACAGCAGGACCCCGTTGCCATGTATATGGAAGACATCTACACGCTGGCAGTCAATCTGGCCGGCCTGCCCGGCTTGTCCACCCCCGCGGGTTTAATCAACGGCATGCCCGTCGGCTTGCAGCTAATTGGCAAACCCTTTGATGAGCAGACGATTCTCAACGCAGCTCATCGCCTTCAAAGCGATAC
>JAAEZV010000036.1:0-4885 GCA_018222695.1 Gammaproteobacteria bacterium | reverse complement strand
CGGACTGGCACATGGCCAGACCGCAACTTGGGGCCGTGACGCCATGAGTTGGGAAACTGTGATGGGTCTCGAGGTGCACCTGCAACTCGCGACGCAATCGAAAATTTTCTCGGGTTCGGCGACGGCATTTGGCGCAGCGCCGAATGAGCAAGCAGATGCGGTGGATCTGGGCATGCCCGGCATGCTACCCGTATTGAACGAGGAAGCAGTCCGTTACGCGGTCAAGTTTGGTTTGGGCATCGGAGCCCGCATTGGGGAACGGTCCGTCTTCGATCGCAAAAATTATTTCTATCCAGACCTGCCCAAGGGGTATCAGGTCAGTCAGTTTTTTGCGCCCATTGTCTGCGAAGGTATTTTCGAGGTGCCACTTGAAGACGGGTCGCTTTTTCCGATCCGAATTACTCGCGCGCATCTGGAGGAAGATGCCGGCAAATCGGTCCACGACGCCTTCAGCCGGGAAACAGGCATCGATCTCAACCGCGCCGGCACACCGCTTCTTGAGATCGTGACCGAGCCAGACTTTCGATCGGCGGAACAGGCGGTGGCGTACCTCAAGGCGCTCCACTCGCTGGTGACGTATCTGGGGATCTCTGACGGCAACATGGCAGAGGGCTCGATGCGCTGCGATATCAACATCTCGCTGCGTGAAAAAGGCTCTGATGCCCTTGGCACACGCACCGAGATCAAGAACGTGAATTCTTTCCGTTTTGTCGAGCGGGCCATCCACAGTGAATACGAGAGGCAGGCAGACATTCTTGAGAGCGGCGGTTCAATCACGCAAGAAACGCGGCTTTACGACGCTGAGCAAAACGTCACGCGCTCAATGCGCTCGAAGGAAGTGGCCAATGACTACCGGTACTTCCCTGAGCCGGATTTGCTGCCGATCGTCATCGACGCGGATTACATTGAGGCAGTCCGAGCCACGCTACCCGAGTTACCCGGTGCCAAGAGAGCGCGCTTTACCGCTGACTATGGACTCAATGACTACGACGCCGCGCTGCTCGTTCCCAATCATGCGCTGGCGGATTATTTCGAGGCTGTCGTCACAGCTGGAGGGGCTGCGAAACCGGCAGCGAACTGGATCCTGGGCGACTTGACCGCGGCCTTGAATCGCAACGAGATAGACATCGCCGCAAGTCCGATCTCAGCGGCGCAATTGGCCGGCCTGATCGTGCGTATTGAGGACGGCACGTTGTCCAGCAAACTGGCCAAACAGGTATTCGACGGGCTGTGGGCGGGCGAAGGTGACGCCGATCAGATCATTGAGGCGCGGGGACTGAAGCAGGTCAGCGACACCGGCGCCCTGGAATCGATGGTCGAGGCAGTTATTGCCGATAACCCGGATCAAGTCGCCCAGTATCTGGCCGCTGACGAAGCCAAACAGAAGAAGTTGAGTGGTTTTTTTGTCGGCCAGATCATGAAGGCGTCGAAAGGACAGGCCAATCCCCAGATGGTCAACGAGTTATTGCTCAAGAAACTGAACGATCAGTCCTGAACCCGCCCCTTTAAGTACTTCAGGCGATTTTCCCGCTTCCGCTCTGCGCTTTTGCGCAGCAACACATAGATCGCGCCTGTGCCACCATGCGCTGGCTGTGCGGAGTGAAAGGCCTGCACCGCTTCCAATTCTCGCAGCCAGTGATTGACATAGCCTTTCAAGACAGCGGTCTGCTCGCCCTGATTTTTCGACTGCCCCTTTCCGTGAACAATCAGCAACGTCCGCAAGCCCAGCTCAGTCGCCTCACGAATGAAAGAAAACACCTCCTCACGCGCCTGCTGCACCAACATGCGGTGCAGGTCCAGACGAGCGTCGATCTGGTACTGACCCAGTCGCAGCTTTCGATACACGCCGTTCTGAATCCCCGGCCTCTTGAATTCCAATACATGCCAAGCATCCAGCGGCATCACACCGTCATCAACGAGTGGATTCACCACACGTTCTTCACCCACTGCAGCGCGCTGGCGTCCTTTTTGCTGGTCCTCAGAGAGACGGTCCTTGACCAAACGCACGCGTGCCTCACGGCCTAGGGGCTTCACCCCGGCCATTTCCTCGGCAAAGAGATCCTCGTCGCTCACCCGTATTTGCACTCTGATCGGCGGTTAGGCCAGTATAGTCCTCGCATCTGTCGCTGGGGGACCTCATGAACGGCAATTTCGTGACGGGCGCGGGGTATTTCCTGCGCGGTCTGGCTATGACTTTTCAACCGGGCCTGCGTCGCTTCGTCTTGGTACCGCTGATCGCCAACATCTCGCTGTTCAGCCTCATGGGCTGGCTACTTTATGAGGTCATCACAGACTTCTACGACGCCGCGATGCTCACCGTGCCCGAGTGGCTGCAATTTCTGTCCTGGATCATCACCCCACTGCTGTGGCTGGTTGGAGGACTGATGACGGGTTATGCCTCGACCCTGCTCGTCCTGATGCTGACGTCCCCTTTTCACGCCTTGCTGGCGGAGAAAGTTGAAGAGTCAGTTACCGGAGAGTCGGTGCCGGCGTTAGAGGGTGTCGCGGCGGCGCTTCTTGAGGTTCCGAGAGCCCTGTTTCGTGAGATCCGGAAGTTTCTCTATTACGTTCCGATGGCGCTGGCGGTGCTGATCCTGACCATCATTCCGGTCTTCAACGCTTTCGCCCCTCTGGGCTGGTTTTTGTTGGGGGCGTGGATGATGAGCCTTCAATTCGTCGACTATCCAATGGATAACCACAGATTGCCGTTTCGGGAAGTGCGCGACGCATGTGCCGAGCGGAGATTATCGACGATTGGCTTTGGCGGCACGGTGGCGTTTTTCACCGGCATCCCGCTCCTGAACCTGGTCGTGATTCCCGCTGCGGTGATCGGCGCAACGCTACTATGGTGCGAGGAACTGAGGTCTCAGCGTTAAGACCTGTCACCGGGCGCTGGCGGCGCCATGCAGGCCAGAGAATGACCGAGCAAAGCCTCTATATCGGGCAGCAAAAAAGCGTCATCTTCACTGGCAAAGCTGATCGACACACCGGTGGCACCCGCCCGGCCAGTGCGACCGATGCGGTGAACGTAATCCTCCGGGTCCTCTGGAAGGTTGTAGTTGACCACGTGGGAGATGCCTTCGACGTGGATCCCGCGCCCAGCGACATCCGTGGCGACCATGACTTTTGAGCGCCCTGATTTGAAATTTTCGAGCGTCTTGGTGCGCTTAGCCTGAGTGATTTCTCCAGAAAGCATGCCGCATTGGACACCTTCCTTGCGCAGTTTCTCGTAAAGCCTTCTCACCTGATCGCGCCGGTTGGCAAAAATAATGACACTCTCAACATCGGGATCATTGAGCAGATCCATCAGAACGGGGAATCGCTCTCGGCTAGAAACGAGATACACCCTTTGATCCACCGATGCCGTCGCCACCCGCTCTGGTTCAATCTCGACGGTGATGGGCTCAAACGTCCACTGCCTGGCCAGATTCATGATGTCCTGAGTGAAAGTGGCCGAAAACAGCAGCGTTTGCCGATCTTCCTTGCGGGGTGTAGCGCGCACAATGCGCTTAACCTGAGGAATAAACCCCATATCCAACATACGATCCGCCTCGTCGAGGACAAGCGTTTCCACCCGGTCCAATGCCAGGTCGCGCCGCTCCATGAAGTCGATCAGGCGGCCGGGGGTCGCAACGATCAGATCAACAGGCGCCTGATTTACCTTGCTCAGCTGTTTCTGATAATCCGCACCACCGATGAGGGTCACCGTTTTCAAACCCGTGAACCGGCCCAGTTCGGCTGCATCAGCGGCAATTTGCATCACCAACTCACGAGTCGGCGCAATGATCACAGCGCGCGGCTCCCCAAGGTAGCGCTCCCCCTCGATCGGGTGATTTAGCAAATCATTGAAGATGGTAATCAGAAAAGCGGCGGTTTTACCGGTGCCCGTCTGCGCTTTACCAATGGCGTCATTGCCCGCAAGGGTATGCGGCAGGATTTGGCCCTGTATGGGCGAGCAAAACTCAAAACCCAGCGCGTCAATGCCTCGCTGCACAGACGCATCAAGCTCGAGAGTCTCAAATTTCACTTGTTCAGTGGGCGCGGGGTCAGCGGACTCAAGCGGTTCGCTCTGCGCGGCGGCATTTTCTTGCACAACGATAGCCGGAAAAAATGAGCGCGAAGTCTAGCACAGGGAACGGGTTAGAATGCGCGAGCTTTTCGACTCGGCAACGGCCGGATTATCAAACATGAATAACGCTGATTCATCCCGTCTAGCACCACAGATGCTGGCAGAACTGCGGCCACTGTGGCGCATTGCCTGGCCACTGCTGATTGCGCAGACCGCCCAAATTGGCACCGGGGTGATCGATACATTGATGGCGGGTAATTATAGCGATGCCGATCTGGCCGCCATCGCAGTGGGTTTCAATATCTGGCTGCCGCTCTATCTGATCATACTGGGCACGCTGTTTGCCTGTTCCGCGATCGTGGCGCAAGACTTCGGCGCGGGGCGTATAGAGCGCGTGCGGAGCTTTCTTCCGCAGGGCCTTTGGGTAGCGGTAGCGCTCAGTGCGGTGATGACACCGCTTTGTTTGAACAGCGACGTGGCCATCGCACTGCTCGGGCTACCTGAGGAGACGGCTGCGAAAACCAGCGCCTACGTAAGCCGTGTGGGTCTCGGCTTCCCCGCCCTTGGCATCTTTATGGCGCTTCGTTACCACACTCAAGGCTTGGGCATTACCGCGCCGTTTGCCTTCGCGAGCGTGGTGGGGTTCATCGCCAACGTGCCACTGAACTACATGCTGATATTCGGTGCATGGGGCGCACCTGAGCTCGGCGCCGAGGGGTGTGGTCTCGCCACGGCGGCGTCGATGTGGATCAGCACTCTCATCATTTTGCTGTATGTGCTCACCCCACGCTCGCTGCAGCCTTACCTCCCGACCCG
>JAAEZV010000495.1 GCA_018222695.1 Gammaproteobacteria bacterium | reverse complement strand
CGTCTGTTTTGGTGAGCCCTGCCTGGGTCGCCACGCCCACCAGCGTGCCGGCCGTATCAAAGAGATTTACAAATAAGATGGAGGCGATGGCGCTGATCATTGCAACATCCAGAGCGGCTCCGATATCGAGCTGCCCCAGCACGGGCGCGATAGAGGGTGGCGCTGAGACCACGCCCTGATACTGCACCGCGCCTGCGCTTAGACCGATGAGGGTGACTAACAAAATGCCGAGCAGAATGGCCCCGGGAAAGCGTCGTGTGGCCAGCCCCGTTATGATGAGAAAGCCCAGTGCGGCCAGCAGGGTTTCGGTGACCTGGAAATTACCGAGCGAGAGCAGTGTGGCCGGGTGGTCGACGATCAGTCCGCCATTCTTGAGTCCGATCATGCCCACAAAAAGCCCGATGCCTGCTCCCATCGCAATGCGCAAGTTCCAGGGAATGCTGACCAGCATCCACTCTCTGAGTCGGGTGACGGTCAGGATTACGAATAGGATGCCTGCAATGAACACAGCCCCCAGTGCGGTCTGCCACGGATAGCCCATATCCCCGACGATGGTGTAAGTGAAGAAGGCATTGAGCCCCATCCCCGGTGCGAGACCCACCGGCCAGTTGGCATAGAGCCCCATAAAAAAACAGGCCAATGCCGCGGCTAAGCAGGTGGCGACAAACGCTGCCCCTTGGTCCATGCCTGCCGAGGCCATCATTTGCGGGTTCACAAAGGCGATGTAGGCCATCGCCATAAACGTGGTGAGGCCCGCGCTCAGCTCAATGCCAACGGTGGTATTTGACTGAGAGAGTTTGAAGAACCGTTCCACGATGTGCCCCTTTATTGAATCATTCTTGGGTCAGGCCCTGCTAAAGGGACGACTATGGAGTGTACCCGCAGGTCACCGTGATTGCTGTTGTGACACGAGATTAGGCGCCAATAAATGACGAAGCTCCGCGGATGACCGCGGGCCATGGTGGCGATACTGGTCAGTGTTTTGTGCAGGTGCTCAGGTCTCGCCGATTGGTTTAAATCTGATGGGCGCTCACTTCTACCCAGAGGGTCTGTCCCGGGCTCGACGAGCCCGGGAGGCCATGCTCAGAAATCGATGCCGACGCGAGCCATCAGCTGACGCGGTGGGATGAACTGATCACCCGTGGCGCCCACACCAAATACGTCGGTAAAGCGCGCGTTAATGCCGTCCTCGTCGGTCAAGTTCTTGCCAATCAGTTCGACCCGCCAGTTGGCGTTGGTCGGTGAGAAACGCAGCACCAAGTCGAAGGTGTCGTAACCGTCGACTTCGTCGGTAGTGGGGTTATTAAAGATGCGGTGCCTGAAGTCACCACGGTGGGTGTAACTCAGCGTGCCCTCGAAATCACCCCAGCTCCCTATGGTGTTGCTGTAGGTCAGCGCCAGGTTCGCGGTGAAGCCCGGTGTCTTGGCCAGTTCGTTGCCTTTCACGTCGGCAATCTGTCCCGCCCGGGCAATTTCCACCTCGGGACTAAACAAACTGATGCCTTGCGCGAGCAGTGCGTTGGTCGCGGCTTCTGATTCGACATTGTCCAATGCCAAGTGGCTTGCGGTAATTTCGGTGTCCAGCCAGGCGAGACGGGCATCGAAGATGAGAGAGTCGGTGACAAATGCACCCAGCTCGAGTTC
>JAAEZV010000035.1 GCA_018222695.1 Gammaproteobacteria bacterium | reverse complement strand
CCACATGCGCGGTCTGCTCCGACACCTCCCCCGAGACATAAACATCAACGCCCGCATCGGCGGCCAGGTCGATATAGCCCTGCCCGGCCCCTGTGCACCATGCCACTGATTTCACGTCGCCCTCTCCAATCACCAGCGGTGTGCGGTCCAACGCGACACCCAGTCGGTCCGCGAGTCCCTGAACCGTGACCGACTCCTCGAGTTGACCTCGGAATACCGGCGTCCCCGGATCTTGCAGGTCCAGAGCCTCGCAGGCTTCAATGCCCATTAGCCGGCCGAGCGCTGCGTTGTTGCCGTGCAGCGGATGGCAATCCAGTGGCAGATGGTAGGCAAACAAATTGATGTCGGCCTTGATCAGCGCGCGCAGTCGTGCCGCTTTCATGCCAGTAATACAAGGTGGCTCAGAGCGCCAGAAATAGCCATGATGGACCAGAATGGCGTCAGCCCCTCGGTCGCGCGCTGCATCGATCAGCGCCTGACTGGCTGTCACGCCGGTCACCAGATGGCGCACATCGGTTTTTCCTTCAACCTGCAACCCATTTGGGCAATAGTCTTTGAAGCGCTGAGGCGCCAGTAAATCGTCAAAAAATGCGTTCAGTTGTTGCCGAGTGCAGCTCATGGTCCGTCCAAGCCAGTGATCTCTTTGGGGAGAATAACCAGCGCACGATCATTTACAATGCCCCGAGGAGATCGATGTGAAACAAGAACTGACTGCCTTTGTATGGCCGGCACTGGTCGGCGTCCTTGCCGCGGCACTCATTCTCGATAAATGGGTGCTGGAGCCACAGGAGACAATGAACGCGCCGGTCAACGGCGGGTATCGTGATGCCGTGGCGCTGGCCACCCCGTCGGTGGTCAATATCTACACCGCCAAATTGGTCGATGCCCGCACTGATCCCCGCCTGAACTCGCCGTTACAGCGTCGATTGTTTTCCAACCGCGGCAGTCGCCAGCGCATCGAGCGCTCGCTGGGCTCTGGCGTGATTCTCAGTGCTGCCGGACATATTGTGACCAACAACCACGTGATTGCTGGCGCTGACGCCATTCAGGTATTGCTTGCGGACGGCCGTTCAGCCAGTGCCTCAGTAGTGGGCAGTGACCCCGAAACCGATCTCGCCATTTTGCACATCGACCTGCCGGAGTTGACGCCGATAGCGCTGGCGGATGCCGAGGACATCGCCGTGGGTGACGTGGTGTTGGCCATCGGCAACCCTTACGGCTTTGGTCACTCTGTATCTCAGGGCATCGTCTCAGGAGTGGGCCGCTTCGGTTTACAGTTGTCGACCTACGAGGGTTATATCCAGACCGATGCCACCATCCACCTGGGTAGCTCAGGCGGTGCCCTGATTGATCATCAAGGTCGTTTGGTCGGCATCAATACGCTGATTTATACCGCAGGCACCGAGCGCAACGGGGAGACCCCTGGCATCGGGATCAACCTCGCTACCCCAAGTGAGGTGGCTGCGGCGGCGCTGGATGACATCGTCAAGTACGGACACGTGATTCGCGGCTGGCTCGGCGTCAGCGTTGAGGTGCTACTGAGCGAGCAGCAGGCTGGAGGGCCAGTCCAGCAGCTGATCGTGACGGATCTTGCTCCCGGTGGACCTGCGCAGCGTGCGGGCATCCAACTCAATGACATCATTGTCGCCATGGATGGAGAACCTGTCGTGGATGGCCGAGCGGCGATGTTACAAATCGCTCAATTGCGACCGGGTCATCTCCTGCGGGTTAACCTAGATCGCGAGGGTGTGCCAATCGAATTGGAAGCCGTGGTCGGCACCCGCAGCAACAGTTGACTCAGTCGCCGCCGCGCATGCGCTTCTGGGCACTTAACCCGTGCGCTTCCAGCGCCTCAGCATCAGCCAACACTGCCGCGACTTCACCCAGCGTTTGTGCGCCCTGCTCAGAAACCCTGATCAGACTGCTGCGGCGCTGAAAGTCATAGACACCCAGTGGCGAGGCAAATCGTGCGGAACCTGCTGTCGGCAGGACGTGGTTGGGGCCGGCACAGTAGTCCCCAAGCGCTTCTGAAGACATCGCTCCCATGAAGATAGCACCTGCTGCTCGGATATCGCCGACCACGCTGTCCGGGTCTGCCAATGCCAATTCGAGGTGCTCGGGTGCCATACGATTGCTCAGAGCCACTGCCGACTCGAGATCCGGTACCTTGATCAGCGCGCCCCGGTTCTTGAGCGCCTCCGTCACAATATCGCGCCGTGACAACGTGGGCAGCACTCGTGCGATACACGCTGCCACCGCATCCAAATATTCGCTATCGGGTGAGATTAAAACCGCCTGAGCGTATTCGTCGTGCTCAGCCTGTGCGAACAAGTCCATGGTGACCCAATCGGGGTCGACCGACCCGTCCGCGAGGATCAGAATTTCGGAGGGGCCCGCGACCATATCAATGCCAACGCGCCCAAAAACCTGTCTCTTCGCCTCCGCGACGAAGCGGTTACCGGGACCCACAATTTTGTCCACTCTGGGCAACGTGGCCGTGCCATAGGCCAGCGCGGCGACAGCTTGGGCGCCGCCCACGGTAAATACCTCGTCAACGCCCGCCAGCGCCGCTGCAGCCAGCACCGCGGGGTTTATTTCGCCGCCAGGCGCCGGCGCCACCATTACAACGCGCTCCACACCGGCGACCTTCGCAGGAATCGCGTTCATGAGTACCGAAGACGGATAGGTCGCCCGGCCACCGGGCACATAAACACCTACGCAATCCAGTGCCGAGACACGCTGCCCCAACAGGTTGCCCTCCTCATCCTCATATTGCCAACTCTCCGCACGCTGACGTTCATGGAACGCCCGAATACGGGCCGCTGCGCGCTTAAGCGCCGATAACACGTCCGCGTTCAAGTCAGACAAAGCCTGCTCGATGGCATCCCCGCTGACACGGAGCGCCTGAGCATCCTCTACCGTTCGACGATCCAGATCATTGGTGTATCGGACCAGCGCGGCATCCCCCTCTTGTGCTACCGCCGCCACAATCTGCGTCACGGTCTGCGCAAGCTCCGCATCGGCCTCTGCCGGGCTGATCAGCAAGCGAGCAAATGCGGCCTCGAAGTCAGATTGGGCCATGTCCAATCGGCTAATGGGTTGCGTTGCCATCATTAACCTGCCGTGTTCACTGCAGCGGTCAGCGCTTCGACCAGAGTCTGGACTGACGAGTGGCGGGTGCGCATCGATGCCTTGTTCACGATCAGTCGCGAGGAGATCTCCGCAATCAATTCGCGCGGCGCCATGCCGTTCTCTGCCAACGTTTTGCCGGTATCGACTATGTCGACGATCTCATCGGCTAAACCCATTAGAGGCGCCAGTTCCATAGAGCCATAAAGCTTGATGAGATCCGCATGCATGCCCTTACGCGCATAGTGGGCTCTGGCGACGTTCATGAATTTGGTCGCCACCCTCACACGGCGACGTCCTCCGTCGTTCTGCGAGTCTGAAGCAGGCCCGGCTGTCATAAGACGGCATCGCGCGATGCCTAAATCCAGCGGCTCGTAGATGCCCTCGCCCCCAAACTCCAGCAACATGTCTTTCCCCGCGATCCCGAGGTCAGCAGCACCGTGTCGGACATAGGTCGGCACGTCCGATCCACGCAGGATCACCAGACTGACGTTGGGCACAGTTGTCGCGACGATCAGTTTGCGACTGCTATCGAGATCTTCTTGCGGCGTAATGCCGACCTCTGCCAGCAATGGCAGGGTCTCCTTCAATATCCGGCCCTTGGTCAGCGCAATCGTTAATGTGTGTTCGAGTTTCATAACAGTGTTATTCATGCCCTCAAGTGGATATACGACGAATATCGGCACCCAGACATTGCAATTTACCTTCGATATTTTCGTAACCCCGGTCGATATGGTAAATGCGATCAATCCGGGTCTCACCGGAGGCCACCAAGCCTGCAATCACCAAACTCGCGGAAGCGCGTAAATCTGACGCCATCACAGGCGCACCCTGCAAGCTTGACCGCCCTGTAATACAGGCACTGTCTCCCTCAATAACGATATCAGCGCCCATACGCTTCATTTCATGGGCTTGCATCAAGCGGTTTTCAAATACGGTCTCCGTGACACGAGATGTCCCTTGCGCCACCGTATTCAATGCAGTGAATTGGGCCTGCATATCGGTGGGGAAACCTGGGAACGGCTCGGTCACAATATCCACCGCTTTTGGTCTCTCGCCTCGCATATCCAGACTGATCCAGTCCTCACCCTCATCGAGATCAGCGCCTGTCTGCCCAAGCTTGTCCCTCACCACGCCCAGCACTTCAGGACAGATACCCTCTACCCGAAGGCTGCCGCCCGTTGCCGCCGCCGCCACCAGATAGGTGCCCACTTCAATTCGATCCGGCATGACCTCGTAAGACGCACCGTTCAGTGTTGCCACACCCTGCACCGTCAACGTGTCAGTACCCTCTCCTTCGATGTGGGCACCCATGGCTCTCAGGAATCTCACCAAGTCGACAATTTCGGGCTCCCTCGCCACATTGCGAAGCACACTGGTGCCCGACGCCAATGACGCCGCCATCACGGCGTTTTCAGTGCCCCCTACCGTGACTGTCTCAAATGTGAAGTCAACACCCTTCAATCCTTCTGGCGCGCTGGCAACAATATATCCGCCTTCGATAGTGATGATGGCCCCCATCGCTTCAAGCGCGCAGATATGCAGGTCTACAGGGCGGCTGCCGATCGCACAGCCCCCGGGAAATGAAACGCGCGCTTGCCCGTGCCTTGCCAGCAGTGGACCCAACACGAGGATGGAGGCGCGCATCGTTTTCACCAGATCATAGGGCGCAGTGAACTGTTGCACCGAGCCGCTGTCTATCAGCACCTCTCCGTCATGGCGCCGCTCAGTCTTTGCACCAAGGCTGGTGAGCAAGGTCAGCATGGTTGTGATGTCTCTCAACAAGGGCACCGCCCCCAAAGAACAGGCACCTGAGGTCAGCAGGGTTGCCGCGAGTATCGGCAAGGCAGCATTTTTTGCACCCGAGGCGGTCAGCACGCCCTCAAGGCGATTCCCTCCCCTGATAATCAGACTGTCCAAAAGTCACCTCGTTCAGGGGGTTTGCGCACTGATGTTGACTGCGTGAAGGGTGCCGTCGGCAATGAGTCCCGACAGCGGTGCATAAACGCGCTGCTGGCGCGCAACCGGCCTGAGGCCCTCAAACTCGGCGCTAATCACCGTGATGTCCACATGCCCCCCCTCAAGCGCGACGGACACCTGCGCGCCCGGAAAGGCCTCGGACAACAGCTGAGTCAACTCTGATTCAGTCACGGGTCAACTCCTCCGCCTGCTCGACTAAAGCGTCATTCCACTGAGCAATCACGCTATCGAGGTCGTCATCGGCATCTCTCGCCAGCGCGCTAAACTGATTGCGATAGATCTCTCCGAGGTTGATGGTCTCGATAATGAGATTTCGCAGGCGCCAAGCGCCATCTTTGTACTGGCCCATTTGGTAGCGGATTGTGTAAACCCGATCTGCCTCGCCGTAAACCAGCTGGGTGACTGAAGCAACGCGAGCGCTTTGCGGTGATGCTTCGACACCCTCAACCTCCATCCTAGCGCCGCCAAACGCCAGCAATCCCTTTGCATAGCTTCTGATCAGGCCTTCCCTCAAAGTCGCTGCGAAGTCATCTCTCTGGCGCTTCAGGTTGGCCCTGCCAGCTTGATCCATGGAACGGCCACGGCTGTAATATTCGCCCATAACGGCCGTAGCAAAACCTCGCCAGTCCACCAACTCGGCGAGTGCTCTGTCGATTTCCTGGTAGTAGCGGTCGGGGTCTTGGTCAAAATAGGTATCGGCTTCTGCGACCACCGTCATCACCTGAGCCGTGACTTCACTGATGACCTCAGCTGGCCCCTTCTGAGCCGCTGTCGCTTGCTCGGCGCGCACTAGGCCGCTTTGGACAACCGTCAAGCACAGCACCATAGTGGCCAGTAGACCCGTTAATCGGTGTAACACAGCAAACTCCTTTCAACCCCAAAACCACCCATTCTATTTGCCACAAGTGAATACCTGCCAACATGAGAATTGAGTGGGTTAGACTGTCTTGCGCGAAGCGATGATCGACTCTCTTCTCACTGACAGCACGCCTTCGCACGCAATGATACCCGATCGTCGCTTGGCCCACTTGCCCACCAAACGGACGGAATAGGAAAGCATATCGTGTTGTGGTACTCGACGGTGATTGCGGTGGGTTTGGTGGCGCTCGTCTGGAGCGCGGATCGCTTCGTAGATGGCGCCTCCGCTATCGCAAAGCGGGCGGGTCTGACACCCATGCTTATTGGCCTCACGATCGTCTCGGTCGGGACCTCTGCACCGGAGATCCTGATTTCCATCATGTCTGCTCTGGCGGACTCGGGTGAGCTGGCCGTGGGTAATGCGCTGGGATCGAACATCGCCAACGTGGGACTGGTATTGGGTGTCACCCTCTTGTTCAGCAGCATCAAGCTGGGACGAGACACGACCTGGATTGATCTGCCCCTGCTGATGCTGGTCGTCCTCGTCACCTGGTTCTTGCTCTATGACCTCGAGCTCTCGCGATCAGACAGCTTCGTCCTGCTCGGCATGCTGACGCTGTTCTTTGTTCGTGTCGGCCAGCACGCTCGCCAAACCAATGGTGACATTGAGGCACGCGAGATACCCACCCTGACGCTGCCACTGGCATGGCTGTCGTTCCTCGGTGGGTTGGTATTATTGATCGCGTCATCGCGACTACTGGTCTGGGCCGCTACCCACATCGCCACTGCATTGGGTGTGTCAGAGCTGGTCATTGGCCTGACCATTGTTGCCGTGGGGACGAGCCTGCCGGAATTGGCCGCCTCGGTCATGAGCGCATTGAAAGGTCACGCCGATATGGCAGTGGGCGCCATCGTCGGCTCAAACATGTTCAATATTCTATTAGTGCTGGCCATTCCCGGCCTATGGGGCAGCCTCTCGCTCCAACCAGCCGTTGTCAGTCGGGACATGGTCGCGGTATTTCTCACGACTCTGGTTCTTGCCCTCGCGGCGCTGTGGCGTTGGAATGGGGCGTCCGGATCCGGCACGTTGGGGCGAGGAGCAGGGTTGCTACTGCTTTCTCTTTACATCGCCTATTACGGCTGGCTCTTTTTAGCTCCTTGACTGAGTCCTAACACTACAAAACATGACCAACCAAACCGATCAATTTTTCGTCGACTCTGCACAAAGGACCATCTCAATGGAGGCCGACGCAGTGTCTGCACTGGGAAACGTATTGGGCCCAGCCTTTGCGGCCGCCTGCCGGTGCATCCTGGACACGGCTGGCCGCGTGGTGGTGACGGGCATGGGCAAGAGCGGACATATCGCGGGCAAAATTGCCGCCACATTGGCCAGCACCGGAACGCCGGCTTTTTTTGTGCACCCCGGCGAAGCGTCCCATGGCGACATGGGCATGATCACCGCGAGCGACTGCGTGATCGCTCTTTCCAACAGCGGCAGCACGCACGAGATCCTCACACTTTTGCCCCTCATCAAGCGCCTCGGTATTCCGCTGATCAGCATGACCGGGAGTGATACCTCTGAGCTCGCGCAAGCTGCCGACGTGCATCTACTGGCCGCGGTGGAAACAGAAGCCTGCCCATTGAATCTGGCACCGACGTCCAGTACGACCGCTGCACTGGTCATGGGCGACGCGCTGGCCATCGCCATTCTTGAAGCACGGGGTTTCACGGCCGAGGAATTCGCCTTCTCCCACCCGGGTGGCGCACTGGGCAGAAGACTTCTCCTTCGCGTTGCCGATGTGATGGTCAGCGGTAGCGACATTCCGACAATCACACCCACCGCGGTACTGGCCGATGCGATCTTTGAGATGACGCACAAAGGTCTGGGTATGACCACCATCGCCTCAGACGACCGCCAACTGCTGGGCATCTTTACAGACGGCGATCTGCGGCGAGCGGTCGAAAATGGCACCGATTTTCGCGCCACACCGCTGACTGAGGTCATGACTGCTGGCGCGCGGACCGTGCATCAGGAGTTGTTGGCTGCCGAGGCGATGGCCCTGATGGAGAGGCATCAAATAAGCGCCTTGGTGGTCGTCGACGATCAGAACACGATTCTCGGCATCGTCACGCTGTTAGCGCTGTTAAAGGCGGGTATCTCATGACAGGTCGCGCGGCGCAAAAAGCGGAGTCAATTAAGTTGGTAGCGCTGGATGTCGACGGCGTGATGACCGACGGCACGTTGTTTTATCGGGCCATATCAGAACCCGAGACCAAGCCCTTCAATATCAAGGATGGACTGGGCATCAAGCTGCTTCAGCGCTGTGAGATCGATGTAGCGATCATTACGGGCAGATCTTCAGAGGCACTGGAAAGACGAGCTAGCGAGCTAGGCATTGACACGGTGATTCAAGGCCGTGAAGACAAGGGGTCAGCGCTCGAAGAGCTGCTGACTGCAAAGGGACTCAGCGCCGCGGAGGTCGCCTATATGGGTGACGACCTGCCTGATCTGGGCGCTCTCCGTCTGGCGGGGCTGGCCACCTGCCCCAATGACGCAGTAGAGCCGGTTCGTGAGTGTGCAGACTGGATCGCGCCGCTACCGGGAGGGGCGGGTGCTGTGCGAGCACTTGCCGATTTCATTTTGCAGTCCCAAGGTCGCCTGTCCGATGTGATCAGGACTTTCTGATGAAAGGCACTGTGATCACCTTGGGCATGGTTGCACTGGGCATCGCACTCTGGCAGTCATTCGCTCCAGAATCCTCGCCTGTACAGCAGATTGATCTGGAGGAAGAGCAACTGATCGCCAGCTACATGCAGGAAGGCACACGGCGACACTTTTCTGAGGACGGCGCCGCATCGGACGTTCTGGAAATCGGCGAGGCGACCCGATCGCAAAACAGCGAAGAAACCACACTCAGCGAAATCCGTTATCAGGCGCAGGCAGAAAACGGCGCGGTCTGGGATATCGGTGCAGCGGCTGGGGTTTTCTTTGAGGACCTCAATGAACTTGAGCTCAAAAATGGAGTCACAGTACTAGAGCGAACCCGAGACGCGACGATGCAGACAGAGTCCATGCGCCTTTACATGGACCAAAAGCGCGCCCAGGGCGAGCAAGAAGTAGTGATGACAAGCCGGGGTAGTCGCACAACGGGCTCGGCATTTGAGCTGGATTTACAGAGCAGCATGGCGACACTGAAGGGCGATGTCAGAACGGAATATGAATAGTAACCATGCAGAAAGACACTCAGGACAATGCCTGACATGCCCCACTTGAAACGCTCGCTGCCCACGCTTTTATTCACGGTTCTGCTTACCGTGCCGGGCCTAACGTTCTCTCGCTGGGCTACGGCGCTGGACTCAGACCGGGATCAACCCATCCAGATTGTTGCTGATGTGGCAGTCAGGGATGAATTGGCGGGCGAAACCCGGTACGAGGGTAATGTTGTACTCACTCAAGGGTCACTGGTGATCACTGCAGATACGCTCTCTATTCGCCACAACACCGACGAAGCCGATAAAATCGTCGCTACCGGAAAGCCGGCGACGCTGGTGCAACAGCCGACACCCGATCAGGCGCCTGTCGACGCCTCGGCACTGCGCATTGAATATGTCAGATCCCAGGATCTTGTTCGGTTATTGGAAGATGCGCGGATCGCACAAGACGGCTCCACACTCTCTGGCAGTCAAATCGATTATCTGGTCAGTCAGCGCACTGTCAGGGCGGCAGGCACACCTGGCGCCGAAGGGACCGATCGGGTTGAAGTTGTGATTCCACCCGAAAACCTGCGCAGTGATGCTTCCGATGGCTAGCACCCTTAGCGCACATCATCTCGCCAAAGCCTATGGCGGTCGGCCCGTCGTGAAGGACGTGTCGCTGCAAGTCAGCGCTGGTGAAATCGTCGGTTTGCTGGGCCCGAATGGCGCAGGCAAAACCACCTGCTTTTACATGATCGTCGGTCTTGTTGAAGCCGATGCCGGTGATATTCGCCTCGACGACGAATCGCTTATGGCAATGCCAATGCATCGCAGGGCTCGCGCGGGCATCGGCTATCTGCCGCAGGAAGCATCCGTTTTTCGGCAGCTGTCGGTGCGAGACAACCTGTTGGCGATTCTTGAGACACGCCCCGAACTGACGCGAAAAATGCGCCACTCGTTGGCCGAGTCACTGCTCGAGGAGTTCAATGTTGGCCATTTGGCTGATTCGTTGGGGCAGGCCCTGTCCGGCGGCGAACGTCGGCGAGTGGAAATCGCTCGTGCGCTCGCCACCGAGCCCACTGTGATTCTTCTCGACGAACCCTTTGCAGGGGTGGATCCCATCTCGATCTCCGACATCAAAGACATCATCTCGCATCTCAAAGCGAGGGACATTGGCGTGCTGATCACCGATCACAATGTCCGCGAAACACTGGATATTTGCGAACGCGCTTACATCGTTGGCGAGGGGCATGTCATTGCATCCGGTACTCCGGCTGAGGTACTGGCCAACGACAAAGTCAGGGAAACCTATCTCGGAGAGCACTTCTCTCTCTGAGCGAAAAGCGGTCTGGCGGCAAGCCCTGCCGCATGCAGCACACATTCAACCCGCTTTTCAGCTCGCCACTGAAAAAAGCGGTGAGTTGAACGGAAGCAATTTCCTTGCCAACTTCTTTGCACGACAACGTTGGGGCGATACACTGGATCCCCAGCGAGCGATTATCCGTGGTATGAAACAAGCGCTTCAGCTCAAACTAGGGCAGCAACTGGCCCTGACCCCGCAACTGCAGCAGGCCATCAAATTGCTGCAGTTGAGCACCGTCGATTTGCAACAAATCATTGAAGAGACGCTGGAGAGCAATGCGCTCCTAGAGCGTGAAAGTGAACAGCCTGAAGACGCCGACCTCGATTTTGCCGAGGCAAGCGCATCAGAGGACGTTACCGAAGATCTGGCCGTAGACACCGTTTGGGAAGACGTCCTCCCC
>JAAEZV010000494.1 GCA_018222695.1 Gammaproteobacteria bacterium | reverse complement strand
CCCGAGCCCACCAGAGAGCGTCGCTCAGAGGCTTGAGACGCTTTCTGACTGTCCTGCTCCGCGGATAACAATCGGGCTTGCAGCAGTGACATCGCGCGGGCGCGGTTTTTGTGCTGCGATCGCTCATCCTGACACTCCACCACTATGCCAGTCGGCAAATGCGTCAAGCGAACCGCAGAGTCAGTGGTATTCACGTGTTGCCCGCCCGCTCCGGACGACCTGAAGGTATCGACTCGTAAATCCTCTTTGCGAATTTCAATGCTGTCGACCGCTTCGAGCTCCGGCAAAATCGCCACGGTGCAGGCAGAGGTATGAATCCTTCCCTGAGATTCGGTCTCAGGCACCCGCTGTACACGATGGGCCCCCGACTCGAACTTGAGATGGCTGTAGACATCCTGACCGGCGACGCGGCTGATCAACTCTTTAAAACCGCCGTGATCCCCGGGGCGCTCCGAGAGCACTTCGACGGACCAGCCTTTCTGCTCTGCGTATCGGTGATACATCCGGAAAAGATCCCCAGAGAAAATAGCCGCTTCATCTCCGCCAGTACCCGCGCGAATCTCAAGAAAAACATTGCTACCATCGCTGGGATCGCGGGGCAGCAAGAGTACCTGGAGCGCTGCCTCAGTCTCCAACAGTTGCTGCTCGGTCTCGGCTATTTCCTCCCCCGCGAGTGCCCGCAATTCGGGATCAGGGTCATCCAGCATTTGTTTTGCATCAGTCGAGGCTTCCTGCAGCTGGTGCCATCGCTGATACTGTGAAACCACCGCGTCAAGATGCGAGAACTCCTTTGATAAATCCCTGAAGCGGTTTTGATCAGAGGCAGTTTCGGCATCGCCCAATAGCGCGCCCACTTCCTGATGGCGATCGGCCAATGCTTCGAGCTTAGTGATAAGGGAGGCTTTCATTGTCGAAGTACCGGCCGGCGTTACTGGAGGGTCGCGCCCTCATCCCGCTCATCATCGAAATCGGTGAGGCCGAGCATAGCCGCCATACGAGAGACATCTCGCTTGCCGCCCTCCTTCGCCAATTGCCGCAGGCCTGCCGTGGGGGCGTGGATTAATTTATTGGTGAGATCTCGTGCCAATCTCCCGAGCACTTCCTCCGGGTCTGCACCTTTCTCCAACATCCTCAGTGCCTTGTCCAGCTCTGCCTGTTGCAATGCCAAGGCAGAATCCCGGTAGGTCTTGACGACATCGGCCGATTGCCGCTCCAGTAACCCATCTTTCAGTGCGGCGATGCCGTCGGCAACAATTTCGTCCGCTTTACTCGCTTCTGATGCCCGCAGTCGCAGGTTCTCTTCAATGACCTCGCGCATATCATCGACGGTGTAGAGGTAAATATCGGGTATCTCCGATACCTGCGGCTCAATGTCTCGCGGCACGGCCAGATCAATCATCAGCATGGGGCGCCAACGACGCGCTTTGACCGCCTCTTCGACCGCGCCTTTGCCCAGTATCGGTAGCTGACTGCCCGTGGAGCTGATGACGATATCGGCGTCGGCCAAGCGCGTGGTGACGTCCGCCAATAAAATAGCTTCGGCATCAAACTGCGCGGCAAGCTGTTCAGCGCGCTCCAATGTGCGGTTGGCAATAATAAGCTTGCCGAGCCCGGCATCCCGCAGATGTCGCGCCACCAGCTCGATGGTCTCACCGGCCC
>JAAEZV010000493.1 GCA_018222695.1 Gammaproteobacteria bacterium | reverse complement strand
CCGTGGCACAGGCACAGGCCGACACCTGGGAGCCGACACGCTTGCTCAGTGGCACCGTGCGCTCGCCCGAGCATCTGGTGATATCCGCGGAGATGGCTGGTCGTGTGGTGGAACTGCCCTTTCAAAGCGGCGAGGTCGTACCTGAGGGTGCGGCCATACTCATATTGTTCGATGACGATCTTGAGGCCCAGCGCACTGCGCTCCAGGCAGACCTGAATCTGGTCGACACCCAGCTTGAGCGCAATCGCACGCTGGAGGCGGATTCACTGGTATCGCAGGACCAGCTCGACACATTGAAAGCCCGCAGTCTGTCACTCAAGGCACAGATCGCGGTACTGGATGCGCGGCTAAGCCGAATGACGGTTCGCGCGCCCTTTAAGGGCGCGCTGGGGATCTATCCGCAGCGGCTAGGGGATTTAATGCGCTTTGGCGAAGTACTGACGACCCTGACTGGTTTAAACCCTTCTCGCTGGATTGACTTCAAAGTCCCGCAGGGGCTCGCTGAAATCAGCGTGGGAGATACGGTTCAGATCCGCGATATTTCAGGGGACGAGATCGGCCCCGCAGAGGTGATTGCTGTATCTGATGCGTTTGCTGAAGGCACCCGCACCTACGATGTTCGCGCCCAGTTAGCGGCGCCCGCGTTGCGTCACGGCGCGCTGGTGCAGGTCGCGATCCGCACAGGCCCGACCGAGTATCTGATGTCGGTGCCCGCACGCAGCGTTCGCTGGGACCCAGAAGGTGCGCATACTTTTGTCATTGTCGAGGCGGAAGCCGAGGCTTATTTACCCTACCGAGCCTCACTGCGCCGTGTGGAAGTGCGTGGCGAAACCGCCGACCGCTTTTACATTCGAGGCGAGCTGAATCCGGGTGACCAGATCGCCGATCAGGGCGCCTTCAAGCTACAGGACGACGCATTGGTTAGGATTCAGAACGGAGCGGCCGAGGGGTGACCGCGCTCCCGTTCCGCCCTCGTTGGACGGATATTTTTATCAAGCGTCCGGTAGTGGCTGTGGTGTTCTGCGTCGCGCTACTGCTGATCGGCATTCGCTCAGCCATCAACCTCCCAGTGATTTCGTTTCCGATCATCGAGAGTTCCTCCATAGCGATCGTTACCGCGTATCCGGGCGCTAGTGCCGAGACCGTTCAGGGCTTTGTCACCGAACCCATTGAGCGAGTGGCCAGTAGTGTGCCGGGTCTCGACTATGTAGAGTCGGTGACCACGGCAGGTGTCAGCACCGTTACGCTATGGCTGCGACTGAATCAGGACACCACCGAGGTATTGGCAGAGCTCTCGACGAGGCTGAGCCAGATTCGTTTCGAGCTCCCGGAGGGTACCGAGGATCCTTCGATCGAAATCAGCCGCGCCGACACCCCCTACGCCAGCTTTTATCTAGGCGTGCTGATACCACCAACCCGAACCTATGCTGAAGTCACCGATATTATTCAGCGTGAGATTCTGCCGCGACTTTCTGCACTACCAAACGTGCAGCGCGCCGTGAACTATGGCCTGCCGCAGGCGATGCGTATCTGGCTTGACCCCTGGCGCATGGCCGCGCTGAGCGTCGACGCCGACGACATCTACAGCACCCTGCAGCGCAACAACGTGATCGGCACCTTTTGGCAGGCGGAGAGCAGCTCACAGCGCATCAATCTACAAAC
>JAAEZV010000492.1 GCA_018222695.1 Gammaproteobacteria bacterium | reverse complement strand
AGACTGGGCACAACGGCGACCGGGCGGGCCGAATCAAAAAGCGTGGAACAGAGCGCTCCCGATGTAGTCAGCAACGTTACGCGACCCGCTATGGCGAGATCGCGGTCAAACCAGGGATTGAGGAGCGCGCCACCATAGACATCGACCCCCAACTGCACACAACCATCGCGACCTTTAACCGGGTTGGGTTTGACTGAGAGGTTCGGACTGTCCGTATGCGCGCCCACCAAGCGCAGCCCCGCTTCGGGGCGGCCCTGCCCCGCCCGCACCGCAATCAGCGAACTACCCTGCCGGGTCATAAAATAGCCACGACCGGCGGTCATGGTCTCAGCGTCGAACCGCTCGACCTCTTCAAAGCCGGCATCGCTCAGCCGCCGGGACATCGCCGCCACAGCATGAAATGGCGTGACCGCCTCACCGAGAAATTCAAGCAGTGCTTCGATCTGCGTCATGTCATTAACCCTGAATGATCCACACCCACAATACCAATCCCAAAGCCAATCGATACAGCACAAAAGGCATTAGCCCGATTCGCCCAACCCAATACATAAAGGCTTTGATCGTGACGTAAGCAAACATCGCCGAGAGCCCGAAAGCGGTTAAAGCCGCCCCACCTGACAGCGATGATTCGCCTGACTCCATGGTCGCCAGCATCAGCACTACGGCGCCCCCAATCACCGGGACACTCAGCAAAAAAGAGAAGCGGGCGGCGGCGGCGGGATGGTAACCCAGAAACAAGGCAGCTGTGATCGTCACACCGGATCTTGATGTCCCGGGGATCAGGGCAAACATCTGGGCCAGACCGATCAACAGGGCATCACGGAGTGAGACGGGGCCTGTGTGTCCCGCGCCGCGCCGGGAGAGTCGGTCAGCGATCCCTAGGAGCACACCGAACAGCAGCGTTGTTACAACAATGACATTTACAGCGCGGGCATCGGTGGCGATCACATCCTTGAACAGCAGACCCGCCAACACCACAGGCACCGTGGCCACCACGAGCGCCCTAAGCTCTGATTGATCGGAGGGCCCACCGGGCAGGATGCTCTTCGCCAGTGTGATTACCGTATCGCGAAAGTACCAGAGCACCGCGCACAGGGTGCCGGCATGCACGGCGACGTCAAACAGTAGGCCCTGATCGACCCAGCCCCATATCTGCGCCGGCAAAATCAGATGAGCAGAACTCGATACCGGCAGAAATTCGGTGATGCCCTGAATCAGGGCCAGCACCACAATCTGGAACCACTCAGTCACGACGGCCCTGCTCCGACAATTTCTTCCAGCCAATCTCGCGCTGCACATACTGTGGAGACAGCGCGTGAGCGGGCTCGGGTTGCAGTGCCAGTGTGCCATCACCCAAGAGTTCAGCCATAACGCGAGCGTCCGGTGTCACGTCCGGAAACCAACGCACAGCCGACGTGACCTCCGAAGGCATGCGATCCTCATATCGAGCACCCGATCCGATCACTGCGGTCGCCGGACACGACGACTCAGTAAGCAAGCCCTCTGGCGCGCACACAAACGCCTCACCATCGGCAAGGAAAGTGCCATCACGCCACTCACCCCAGAGCCCGTAGAACTGATCAATCTGGGCATCAATGGTGGAGAGGACGCGGTCACCCTCTTGCAAAAGGCCTTGGTGTCCGGCGGTATGCGCTTGCGCCTCGAGAGAGCAGAAT
>JAAEZV010000491.1 GCA_018222695.1 Gammaproteobacteria bacterium | reverse complement strand
GTCGTAAAGCGTGCCACTTACCAGCGCATCGGTTAACAGAAACTCATCAGCTCTCGCGCTGCAAGCTACCCCATCTAAATTCACGGCGTTGGGATCGCTGATAAAGTCTTCTTCGAACTTGACTACGTCTAGGCTCGCCCTGCAATGAGGCCCGGGGCCGACTATTAATCACACGTAAGCAGGCCCTGAAAGCTAAAGCGCTGCCAATTGATAGGAAACAATTTTCGACGCGCCGGCCTCTGCGCTTCGCCCGACTTCTTTGAAACCAAAGCGCGCATGAAACGCATGCGATACAGGATTAGGCGGCAACACGTTGATTTCACAACACAGCGTGGAATAGCCTTGGGTCGCTCCGAACTCAATCAGATCGCCATAGAGCGCACTCCCGATACCGCTGCGCGCAGCCGTCCGATCGATCACGATCCTATCGACGTAAAGAAAACGATTGTATCGCTCGACAAACCATCGAAAGTTATCACCGCCATAATCTGAGGCATCACTCATTACCAGCAAAAATCCAACAACCTGGTCTTCCAACACGGCGACTCTGTGATAGTCCGACCAGCCATCCAGCTGAGCAATTCTGGCTAGATCGATCCGGCTGGTTTTCTCTTCTTCAGTCGCGTTGATGTCCAGGATGCGTGAGAAATCGGTGGCCTGTGCTTGGCGAATTAACAACAAGACGTATTCCTATCGGCCTCACACGTGAACCGACTTTATCAAGGCCGGGCGGTCACAGACGCTTACGGGGCCGGGGCTCCTCGCGTAACCTGACTCAGGATTTGTTGAAAACCTTAAGGATACCAGCAAGCAGCGGCAAGGCGGCCACGAAGGCTACTGGCGCCCCGATCCATAGCAGCAGACCGTAAGCAAGAGACATACCTGCGTCGGCCGGCTCGCTCCCAGAGTCGCCACCTGTCAGCAGAGAGCTGACGCCGTAGGCGACTCCGATGACGATGGGCCCAGCAACGAAGGCGAAAATCAAGCGGCTGTTCTTTTCCATAGCGTTCCCTCAAAGGCGTTTCTCTCATTGCCTCACCTTAGTCGATATTACCGGGCTCGGGAGCCTGGACTTTCGCCAGGCCCTCCTCGCACTGAGGGTTGTCGGCCTTGCCAGAGGATCGATTCAGGGCAATCAGTTGCCAAATGCACCAGATGACGGGCAGGCTGAAGAAAAGTAACGCCTGAAGAGCTTTGTATTCGCTGTAATTCATGGTCGAAGCATAGAGGGTTTGGGTTCCCGCAGCATGGCCGGGGATCTCGGTTAACGCCCTGTTCTATTTTACGGGTACATTTGAACCTAACTCGGGTCTCAGGGAGCTGCTTTCAACATGGAACTGAAAGTGTTTTTCACAGTATTCGCCGCGGTGTTTATTGCAGAACTGGGCGACAAAACCCAGCTTGCGACGATGCTGTTTGCGGCTGATAAAGAAGTTAGCAAGTGGACTGTATTGTGGGGCGCGTCTGCAGCACTGGTGGTTGCTACTGTCATCGGTGTCATCGCTGGCACCGTCCTCTCAGAATTCATCAACGAGAGATATCTCAACTACATTGCTGGAGCAGGATTCATCCTTATTGGAGCGCTTACATTGGCGCGCGCTTAAGGCTGCTTTCCCCTGTGGAGAATGACCACAGGAGCGTTTTTAAAATTGGCTTCTCATTTGCAGCCGCAGCATCAC
>JAAEZV010000490.1 GCA_018222695.1 Gammaproteobacteria bacterium | reverse complement strand
CGCGGCACACCACTCATCAGGTAACACGCGGCGTGGCCGAGACCGACACCGAGATCTGGGATGTGAATGGTGACTTGGTTGCCATGGCGCGCCAGACTTACAAGGTGCGGATGCCGAAGGGCGACTGATTTATTTTGAGCTAGGGGAATGCAGTGACTATTCAGTAGCCACGTGCCCACCGGGTCGGCGCATGTCGGCAAAGCCCTGTATCCAGCCCTCATCGATCATCAGTGAGTTGGAGCGCCCAATGGTCCGGCGAGTGGGGCTGAGTTGGTGGCCCCATTCCTCTAACAGTCTTTGCGTATCCGCGCTGATACCGGGCTCAATCAACGTGCGGTCGGGCCGCCATTGATTGTGCACACGAGGTGCCGCCACTGCCGTGGCGATGTTCATGTCAAACACCATCGCGTTGAGAAGTGTCTGCAGCACGGTGGTGATAATCAGCGACCCGCCCGGGCTGCCCGCGGCCAGCCAAGGTTGGCCGTCTTTGAACACCAATGTCGGGGTCATAGAGGAGAGGGGCCGTCTGCCCGGCGCGATGGTATTGGCCTCGCCTTGTACCAAACCGTAGGCATTGGCAGCGCCGGCTTTAGCGGCGAAGTCGTCCATCTCGTTATTGAGCAGCATGCCGGTACCCGGCACTACGATGTGCGAACCGAAGCTAAAGTTCAGGGTGTAGGTGTTGGCCACCACGTTGCCATCGGCATCGGCGACTGAGTAGTGCGTCGTGTCAGGGCTCTCATAGGGCACCGGGTTACCGGGGCCGATTTCATCCGGCGTTTTGGCCTGATTCGCAGCAATCAGCTCGCGGCGCTCGGCGGCGTAGTCCTTGCTGATCAGGGCCTCAATGGGAATCACGGTCTGGTCCGGGTCACCGAGGTAGCGGCTGCGGTCGGCGTAGGCGAGCTTCATGCTCTCGATCACCCGGTGTAGGTAGGCGGCACTGTTGTGTCCATAGGACTCCAGCGGGTAGGGCTCGAGGATGTTGAGCATTTGCAGAACATGAATGCCGCCTGACGAGGGCGGTGCCGCCGAGACGATCTCGAAGTCGCGGAAGGTGCCTCTGACCGGCGGGCGCTCCAGCACGCGGTAGTTGGCCAGATCCTCTTGGGTGATCAGCCCGTCGTTAGCCGCCATGTCGCCGGCGATCAGTGCGGCGGTCTCGCCGGTATAAAAGCCGTCCGCACCTTTTTCACGGATACGCGTCAGGGTGCGAGCCAAATCAGCTTGTTGAAACAGCGTACCGGGGGAGGGCGCCGCGTCACCACCTTGCAGGTAAATGCGCTTGGCCTCCTCGTTTTTGGCGAGGCGCTCAGCACGGGCGCTCAGGCTCATGTGCAAAGCCAAAGGCGTATTGAATCCCTTTTTGGCGAGATCGATGGCCGGTTGAATCACTTCTTTTAGTGAGAGCTTGCCGTAGCGCTCCTGCGCGTGAACGAGGCCAGCGACGGTGCCCGGTACCCCGGCCGCCTGATGCGAGAAGTAAGCCTTGGCCTGATCCACCGAGTCGTCCTCTTTTCAGAACATGTCGCGGGTTGCCGCAGCCGGCGCGGTCTCGCGGTAGTCGATAAAAATCTGCTCGTCGGTCTCGGCGAGATGAATCAGCATAAAGCCGCCGCCGCCAATGTTGCCCGCTCGGGGCAGTGTGACCGCCAGCGCGAACCCGGTCGCCACGGCTGCATCA
>JAAEZV010000489.1 GCA_018222695.1 Gammaproteobacteria bacterium | reverse complement strand
CCATGTTCCCCAACCCCGATCAGTTCGACATGATGCGCGACAACGTCGACAAGCACCTGGCTTTTGGCCACGGGGTGCATCGTTGCCTGGGCAATCGTGTGGCACAACTGCAACTCAAAATGGCCTACGAGCGCATTCTTGAGCGCTTCCCCAACATCTATTGGACCGGCAAGCAGAAGATCGAGCCGATTATTCTGGTGCATGCGATCTCGAGCCTGCAGGTCAACCTCTACGGTAAAGACGGCAAGCGTCCGGTTATGGTGGCGACTTCCTGACTACCCGCTCTCCCATTTTGATTTAGGATTAACCGACGTCAAAACAAAAAAGGGGAGAGCATGGCGAGCGATACCAGCGACGGATCCGGTGCGGAAGAGCGGGCCAACGCGGCGCCGTCGATCATATTCGGCGTCTTTTTACTATCTTTGGGTTATGCCGTGCTGCGCTACCACATTCTCGGGCCGGTTCCCTGGAAAGACTTTCCGCTGTTTATCCTCAACAAAGGGGTCTGTCTGGCGGCGTTTTTGCTGCTGACACTCAATTTCAGCCTTGGGCCTTATAAAAGCCTGGGCGGTGCAGTGGCCATATCCTGGCTGAACGCACGCAGGGCGCTCGGCATGACTGGCTTTCTGTTTGTACTCATTCATGCGCTGATGAGCTTTTTGCTGTTTCACCCAGCGGTGTACGGCAAGTTCTTTATGCCCGACGGCACGCTCACGCTGAATGCGGGTTTGAGCATGCTAGGCGGGGTCGCCGCCTTTGTCGTGCTGTGGGGTTACAACATGAGCTTCCAGACTTTCCTGCGAGAAGATGCAGCGTTTATTCAGTTCATTACCTCGCGACGATTCATGCTGTTTGCCCTGCTACTGGGCGCGGGGCATTTGTTCTTTATGGGCTATAGCGGCTGGCTGCAGCCAGCAGGTTGGCATGGAGGCTTACCGCCGATCAGCATGGTCGCCTTCGCCTGTTTCGCCGCGGGTTATGTGATTAACTTGCTCGGCCGAGAATAACGACAATAGAGAACTGGATATGAGTTCACCTCCCGATCAGGCAATGCTGCGCGAGAGCCTCAAAGGCGTGACCGAGGAGGCCACCTACGGCGGCATCCTGAGCTTTATGCGCCGTCGCTACACCCGCGATTTGGGCGACGCCGATGTCGCTGTGCTGGGTATTCCTTTTGATCTGGCTACGACTGCCCGACCAGGTAGCCGATTCGGCCCGCGTGGGGTACGCGAGGCATCAGCGAGTTTGGCTTGGGAACGCAAAGCGGTGGGCTGGGGCTTTTCGCCGCTGGAAACACTCGCGATTGTCGATTACGGCGACTGTGATTTTGATGCGGGTCACCCCGCCGGGGTGCCGGATGAAATATACGAGTGTGCCCGCCAGATTCTCGCTACGGATACCGCGCTGTTATCCATCGGGGGCGATCACTTCGTGTCCTACCCCCTGCTCAGGGCGCATGCCGAGAAGCATGGCGAGCTGTCACTAATCCATTTCGATGCCCACTCAGATACGTGGGCAGAAGACAGCCAGCGGATTGATCATGGCACCATGTTCTATCACGCCGCACAGCAGGGGCTCATTTCTCCTGCGCACTCTGCGCAGATCGGTCTGCGCACCCACAACGACAGCGACCACGGCTTTCACATTTTTGATGCCCCTGCCGTGCACGATATGAAGCCCGCCGATC
>JAAEZV010000488.1 GCA_018222695.1 Gammaproteobacteria bacterium | reverse complement strand
TTGCCCCGGGGGCAGATGAGGAAGCGGTGATGGAAGCCGCTCTGGAGGCGGGTGCTGACGATATCGTGGCAGCTGAGGATGGTAGTGTCGATGTGATGACGCCGTGGGAGTGCGTCACTGAGGTACGAGACGCACTGGTTGCCGCAGGGCTCGAGCCCGTTCAGGCCGAGGTCACGATGTTGCCCAGTACCGAAGTCTTGCTGGATGCCGACACTGCATCGAGTGTCATGGGACTGATCGACATGCTCGAGGATCTCGATGACGTCCAGAATGTCTACTCCAACGCAGACATACCGGACGCTGTGCTAGCCACTTTGTAATGTCTGGTGAGTCCTGACCGGCTCATGATCTTTTTGTCACAATCGTTCACACTAGGCACTGGTTTGCGCTGGTTGCCATCATGACTGTCATCCTTGGCATCGACCCCGGCTCCCGAAAAACGGGGTTTGGCGTCATCCGCGTTGAGCGAAATCAGGCCCAATACGTCTCGAGCGGCACTATCCGTCTGCCGGTCAAGGAAGCCCTCGGTCCACGTCTTCGGGTCTTGTTTGAGTCGCTCTCAGAGATCATTGACACTTATCAGCCCACGGTCGCGGCGATTGAAAGCGTTTTTATGGCGAAGAGTGCGGATTCTGCGCTCAAGCTGGGGCATGCCCGGGGCGCGGCGATGGTGGCCTGTGTGACCAACGAGCTTGAGGTATTTGAGTACGCAGCGCGACAGATCAAGCAGTCTGTCGTGGGCACGGGTGCGGCCAACAAGCAGCAGGTGCAACACATGGTGACCGCACTGCTGGGTTTGTCCGCGGAGCCCGCAGAGGACGCGGCCGATGGCCTCGCCGCAGCGCTGTGTCACTGCAATACGCAGGGCCTGGCCAGCGCATTATCTGCCAGCCGCTTCAGGGCAGGGCGTTTAAGGTAAAGTGGCGGCATGATTGGTCAAATTCGAGGCACATTGATCGCGCGTCAGGCGCCCGAAATTCTGGTGGATGTCGGGGGTATTGGCTACGAAATTCAGGTGCCCATGACCACGCTTTATCAGTTGCCTGAACTCGGCCAACCCGTCACCTTGCTGACACACTTTGTCGTGCGCGAGGACGCGCAACAACTGTTTGGTTTTGCTGAATCCGCCGACAGACGTTTATTTAGGGAGCTGATCAAGGTCAGCGGCGTCGGTCCGCGATTGGCGCTGACACTGCTGTCAGGAATGGATGCGGCCGACTTCGCGCGCTGTTTGCAACGCGATGACGTGGCCGCCCTGGTGGCACTGCCGGGCGTGGGCCGCAAGACGGCGGAGCGCCTGCTGGTGGAGATGCGCGACAAGGCGGGGGATTGGCTTGATGAACTCTCTCCTGAGTCAGCCGCGCGAGCGGAGACCGGCAAGCCGAGTGCCAAGGGCAATGACCAACGCGCGGAAGCCGAGCAGGCACTTGTCGCCCTGGGCTACAAGCTGACGGAAGCCGCTAAGCTGATCGCAGCCGCCGATGCAGCGCCAGAGACCCCCAGCGAAGAGTTGATTAGGCTGGCTCTGCGGATTGCCGGAGGGGCGAAAGGATGACAGCAGTGCAAGAGGAAGGGCGCCGGTGATTGAGACTGATCGTCTTGTCGCGGCCGACCCGGGCAATCATCGCGACCATCGCGAAAATGCCATGGACCGAGCGATCCGACCGCGAAGGCTCGACGACTATGTAGG